>JANLTQ010000195.1:0-14787 GCA_031363005.1 Acidimicrobiia bacterium
CCTTCTTCGCCGGCGAGGTTGTCGACTGCGACTTCCTCAAACCCGAAGACACCGCTGTGTTGAGCATGTCCGACACCCGGATGAACTACGGCGGCTGAGAGAAAGAGTCCGCGCCAGGATGGCGGACCATTTGGCGTCGACACCCGGATGAACTACGGCGGCTAACCAGGAGTGACGTCTACAGTCGCAGCCATGACTGACTCGGCGCTCGACCGGCAGGAGAGTCTCCCGAAGAAGTGGCTGTACGTTCTGGCCACGACCAACCCGCCGAAGGGCACCCTCGACCCCGTGTCGAAGTGGTTGTGGCTCACGCGTGCCGGTGTGCTCCCGATGACCCTGGTCGCGGCCGGGTTGGGGGGACTGCTCGCCGCGTTCCGCGGTGCCGACACCGACTGGGGGCTCTTCGCCGTCGCCGCCGTCGGACTTGTCCTCTCACACATGGCGAACAACATCATGAATGACCTCTTCGACCTCGAGGTCGGCACCGACACGAAGGACTATCCCCGCAACCTCTACTCACCGCACCCGGTGATCTCGGGCGTCGTCACCCGCACCCGGTTGGCGGTGTACGCGCTCGTCGTCAACGTCATGTGCCTCGGCGTGATGATCTTCCTCACCGCCGAGCGAGGACTGCCGATCATCGGGTTCGCGCTCGGCGGCTTCTTGCTCTCGGCCGCGTACACCGCGCCACCGGTGCGGTTGAAGAAGCACGGCCTCGGCGAGCCGACGGTGATCGTCGTGTGGGGGCCGTTGATGGTCGGCGGCGTGTATTACTCCGCCACCGGATCGATACCGGCAGCGGTCCTACTCGCGTCGCTTCCGTACGCCGTGTTATGCACGACGGTCCTGATGGGCAAGCACATCGACAAAGCACCGTGGGACCGGCCCGCGGGTACTCACACCCTGCCGGTGATCCTCGGTGACGGTCCGGCGCGCCAGGTGACGCGCGGAATGTTCGTCGCGTTCTACGCCCTTGTTGCCGGACTCGTGGTCGCCCGGATTCTGCCGGTGGCGACTCTCCTGGTGTTTGCGTCGATTCCTCTCCTGATGCGGGTTTGGAAGGTGTACGGCGAGCCGAAACCGGCGGAGTCTCCGGTGCCGAACCCGGTCTGGCCCCTGTGGTTCGCGCCCCATTCGTTCCTGCTCACGCGTCGGGCGGGTGGGCTGTTGCTCCTCGGCATGATCGCCGGTGCCTTCCTGGGCTGGTAGCCCCGCTCGATTTGCCCCAACTGTGACGCACCCTCACGCTCGTTGCGAGGCAATCCCGGTCGTTCCCGTTGGCACGCCTATACGATCGGAGCCCTATGACTCGGCGGATCCTCATCATCTCCGCGTCGATGGGCGCCGGGCACGACGGTGCTGCCAACGAACTGCGGAAACGGCTCGAGGCTCAAGGGCACACCGTCCGGGTGATCGACTTTCTCCACTGCTGCCCATTTGGTATCGGTTGGTTCATCAGGTGGAGCTATCTCGTCCAGTTGCGGGTGGCGCCGTGGAGCTACGAGTTGACGTACCGCCTTTGGTACAAGATGCCCTCGACGTGGGGTTTCATCGTCCGCCTGGACACCTTCATCGCCGGACGGCGGATTCGACGAGAGATCAAGAACTTCGACGCCGATGTCGTCGTGTCGACGTACCCGCTGTCGTCGCTCGTCCTCGGCAACATGCGCAAAAAGCGTTGGCTCAAAGTGCCGGTGATGACCTACCTGACCGATTTCGCAGTGCACCCGCTCTGGGTTCATCCCCACGTCGACGTTCACTTGGCTACCAGTGAGTTCGCCGCCGAGACTGCGCGCGAACGCGGGGGCGAAGACGCGCGGGCACCGGGACCGCTCGTCGCCGATCGGTTCCAACGCGTGCCGGAGGTCAGTCGTAACGCATCGCGAGCGGCGCTCGGACTCACCGAGGACCAGCGGGCGGTGCTCGTCGTCGCCGGTTCGTGGGGTGTCGGTGATATCACCGGGACCTACGACGCGATCTGTGCCGCCGGTGACTTTCACCCCGTTGTGGTCTGCGCGCGCGATGAAGACCTGAAGACCAAGCTCGAGGCGCGTGGCCGCGGCACCATCCTGGGCTGGACCGATGACATGCCCGGGCTCATGGCCGCCTGTGACGTCATGGTCGAGAACGCCGGCGGCCTGACTGCGAACGAAGCTTTTGCCGTTGGCCTCCCCGTCGTCACGTATCTGCCGATTGCCGGTCACGGGCGTGACAACGCCGAAGGGATGTCCAAGATCGGCGTGACTCGGTACGCCCAGAACCCCGATGAGCTCCGAGAGGCGCTGACGGACCTGAGCCGTCCGAGCGCGAAACGTCAGGAGCAGATCGCGCGGGCGCATGGTTTGTTCGTTGCCGACCCGACCATCGACGTGTTGAGCGAGGCGACTCGACGCGATCGTGACGGAGTCTTGAAGCCGGTGCAAGTGCCGAAGCTGCCGCACCGAATGCGGGTCACGGCGTATTCGATGCTTGCGGTCTACGGCCTGATGACGCTCGGCGCCCAGGGCATCGCGGCGTTCGGAGTCGGGGTAGCCGAAGCGCCGCGATCGGCGCACCGGCGCGTCTATCTCGGTGTGCACTTGAGCCGCGCCGAAGTTGAGCAACCCGCCATTCAGACGGCGATGATGCGGATGCATGCGACCGCCATCCTCGACGGCGAGACCATGTCGACCGCTGACGGCGCCGCGCTCCAGGCCTTGGTGGACCAACACGTCGACGTCGGAAACGGCGGCTGGGGAAAGGGTCGCCCCTTCCGGCCGCTCCGCGCCGAGACGGATGTGATTGCGTCGACAGACGCCATCAAGAAGACACTCAATGGCGCCAAAGTGTTGGAGTTCGTCCCCGGTCGGCGCTTCGATGCCTTCGACCAGATCTACGCCCGGCGGCGGGGCCAACGACTCGTGCGGCCGGACTACGTGATCCGACCGGCCTCGATGCCCACGGCGTTGCGCGACCGTGGCGTGTACGTGCTCGATGGTCGAGGCAGTTCTGCCCGCCAGACCTACGGTGCCCTCACCGCGCTTGCTCGCACAATGGCTCGTGAGCACCTGCAGTCGTCGCCGTTGTCGGAACTCCGATGAACCTTCGCCCGACGGTGATCGCCAGTCTCGGCGCGCTCGCAGTTGCCGGCGTTGCGGTCCACTCGGCCCCGTCGTTGATTGCGTTGTCCGCGATCGGCCGTCGGATCGCACCGGACTTGGCCGGCGTCGGAACTCGTGGGCATGTTGCATTGACGTTCGACGACGGTCCGGACCCTGTCTCGACTCCGGCGTTCCTGGAGGTGCTCGGCGAGCTCGATCTCCGAGCCACGTTCTTCATGTTGGGCTCGATGGCTCGGCGCGCGCCGGGACTGGCTGCCGACGTCGCTGCCGCCGGCCACGAAGTGGGCGTCCACGGTGATCTGCATCGATCGCAGCTCCGATTGTCGCCGCGGGCAGTGGCGGACGACGTCGCTCGCGCCCGTGACGCCATTGCCGACGCCACCGGCGTCGAGCCGACCTGGTTCCGTCCTCCGTACGGCACGCTGTCGCTCGGCGGCGTGCGCGCCGCCCGGATCGCCGGCCTGCGCCCCGTGCTCTGGACCGCGTGGGGACGAGACTGGCGCGCGGAGGCCACCGCGGCTTCGGTCGTCGCCGACGTGTTGGGCGGGTACGTCGATGGTGGAACCGTGTTGCTGCACGATTCCGATTGCACATCCGCTCCGAAGTGCTGGCATTCCGCCCTCGACGCACTCCCTGCGTTGGCCGACGCGCTCGCAGAGCGGTCGCTGCAGGTCGGACCGCTGAGCGAGCACGGCATTTCGCACCTCGAACGACGCGTGGCCTGACTCCATGGCGTTCGTCTTCGCGCTCGGCGCGGGCCTGTGTTACGCAATCGCGTCGGTCTTCCAACATCGGGTCGCGGCTGCGGCCCCAGAACACATGTCGCTGCGGCCGAGTCTGCTCATCGAGCTCTTCAAGCATCCGATCTTCCTGTTCGGCATCGGACTCGATGTCGCCGCGTACTTCCTCGAGGCCGCCGCGTTGTCGGTTGGCTCGATTGTGTTGGTGCAGACCCTGTTGGTCAGTGGCCTGCTGTTCGCCTTGCCCCTGTCGGCGATCGGACGCACCGTGCGGCCCGGCCGGTCCGAATGGTTGGCTGCTGGCGCCTTGGCCGTCGGCATCGCAGTGTTCCTGGGTGTGGGCGAGCCCATTGGGAAGTCCCAGAGCGCGACCGGTTGGGAGTGGGTGCTCGGCTTCGGGTTCTGCCTCTCGGTGTCCGCAGCGATGATCCTCGTGACCCGCAAAGCGCAGCCGCACAACCGGGCGATGGGTCTCGCCGTCGCGACGGGAGCGTGTTACGCGTGCACCGCCGCGCTCACGAAGGAAGTCGTTGACCTCCTCGCCCATCACAGCGTCGGGGAACTCTTCATGCGGTGGCCGGTGTACGCCCTGGCAGTGTTCTCGGTGACGGGGTTGCTGCTCAACCAGAGCGCGTTCAACGCCGGGCATCTCGCCGCGTCCCTGCCGGCACTGGCGGTGACGAATCCGATCCTGTCGTCGTTCCTCGGGATCGTTCTCTTCGAGGAGCACCTCAAGGCGCGGGGAGTGTTGCAGTACCTCATCGTCGCCGGCGCGGTCGTTGTGATGTTGGTCGGAGTGATACGACTCGCTCGCTCGCCGTTCGTGGCGGGAGAAGAAGACGAGATTGGCCATCCACCGATCACGCCTGCCGGCCCCTGACCCCCGAAGGTTCGGGCCGGTTCAGGTCTGCAACGGCTGCACGCGGTCTGCGATCGGACGCAGTTCTTCGGTCCAGTTCTCGGGCTGATGGAGCGGTACGAGCACCAACTTCGAGAATCCGACATTGACGTACTCCTCGATTCGCTGCTCGAGCGCGTCGAGATCCGACGGTACGAGGACGTTCGGATCGACGTCGGGCGATCGACTGCCAATGAGTGTGGCGACGGCCTCCGGCAGCGGCCCGGGCGAGTACAGGATCATTGCGCCGAAGTGTTCGGGGTCGATGGTTCGATCGTGTTCGGCGGCGGCGGCGTCGACGGCGGTTCGCCCGGCTGCGCACTCGGCGGGCATCGAGAAGGAGGCCAACCAACCGTCAGCGAGCCGACCGACTCTCCGGAGTTCGACGGGTCCGCGACCCCCGAGCCAGATATCGGGCGGTTGCTGCACCGGCTTCGGCCGGACCGAAAGGCCTTCGTAGTGGAAGCGATCGCCATCGTGGTCGACGGAATCCTCGAGCCAAAAACGGCGTAACAGCGGGAGGGCTTCTTCGAAGTAGGCAGCCCGCTGCTTGCGCTCGATGCCGAACGCCTGCTGCTCCGCCGGGTGCGCGATGCCGAGGCCGAACGCCGGGAGGAAGCGACCTCCGGACAGGACGTCGAGGGTGGCGAGTTCCTTCGCCAGCAGCGCGGGGTTCCGACCCGGGAGCACCTGCACGCTCGTGCCGAGCTTGAGCCGTGCGGACCGGCCGGCGGCGACCGCGAGCCCGATGATGGGATCCGGCGCGTCGGCGGTGATGCGTTCGGAGAGCCACAGCGAATCGAATCCCAGATCGTCGAGCGCGTCGACCATCGAGTTGAACTGGGTGGCGTCGAACCCGCGTTGGGTTCCGAAGCCGTACCCGATCCGGACCTTCATGCTGTGCATTCCCTCCGACGGCGCGTGACATACCACTGCCCATTCCCCGAGCGTTTGTCGTCTGCGCCAGCTCGGCGACGGTTGATGCGACAATCGGTGCGGTGGTCAGGCGCGTCCCCCGAGCGTTTGTCGTCTGCGCCAGCTGGGCGACGGTTGAGGCGACAATCGCACGTGGGAACGATCATCACGGCTGCGCTCGAATCCAATCGGCGACGACGGTGGTGGCACCGTCACGGCCGACCTCCACGGGGAAGCCGTAGTGATCGCCGGCCACGGTGACGCGATCGAGCTGGGTGGTGCCGAGCGACGCCGCGATGAGCTCGTCGTCACTCGGATAGATGCAGTTGTCGGCGGCGTAGACCACTTGCAGGGCCGGGAGGGTCATGCGGGCGCCGGTGGTCGCGATCTCGGCCTGCGACGAGAGGCCCGACCACGTCGAGAGCCACGCCTCGGGCGCGACGACGCGGCCAAACCCCACCGCGCCGTAGTTGATCCAATCGGGGCGCCGACCCCACAGCGATCCATAGTCGCGTTCGGATGGATCGATCGAGCGGTCCACGGCTCGCGGGTCGGCGTCAGTGCGGTAGACGTGCATGAAGTGCGTGGCGATGGCGCGACGACGGTCCGCGGTGGTGCCGGTGCCGCTCGCCCACGCGACCTTGGCTGCCCGTTTGGCCGCGACGAGATCGCGTGCACGTTGGTCGATGCGTTCGATCCGTGCCCGCTGTGCTGCGCGATACCGATCGAGGAACGCGCCGGCGTAGCGCGGCTCGTCCGGCGGTGCCACGAATCCGTTGCGCTCGTCGTAGAGATCGAGGTCGGCGTCGCACGCGACGGGGTCGTCCTCGTCGGTCACCGACGGATCGATGGCGTGGAGCAGATAGTGCCCCTCGCCGGCGTGACCCGCGAGATAGACCATGAGGTCCGCGCTGGGAAACTCGAATCGATTCAGATCGAACGGATCCCCGGCGGCGGTCTGGGTGAGCCGTTCGCCGTCCGGCGCCAACGCCTGGTGCAGATAGAAGGTGAAGAGCGACGCGCCGCCGCTGTTCCCCACGAGCACGACGCGGTGGTAGCGCGCGTGCGCCGCGGCGACGGCGGCGGCAACGTCGAGCAGCACCTGTTCGTGGATAAGCGTGGCGTCGTTGTTCAACCATCGGCTGTTGACACAGAGCACCGCGATCCCGGATTCCACGAGCCCGGGGACCACGTAGTGGTGCGAGAAGTCCGCGCGAGGGTGCATGAGGACGGCCACCGTGGTTTCGTCGCCCTTCCCGTACAGCCAGCCGTGCGCGACGGCGCGATCGGCGGTGTCGAGGATCAGCGGCGTACAGACGGTCCCACTCGGTGGATCGCGGTGCCAGGTGGCGACGCGATACGCGTTCTCGTACCGACCGATCCGAGTCGAACCAGGTTGTGACATGGGTGGCAGGCTAGGTGTCGTGCCTGACGATTCGCTTCCCCTCACCGGTCTTCGTGTTCTCGAGCTCGGATCGTTCATCGCCGGACCGTTCGCGGGTCAACTGCTCGGCGATCTCGGCGCCGAGATCGTCAAGATCGAATCGCCGGGTGCCGGCGATCCGATGCGAGCGTGGGGAGTCACGATCGACGGGCGTTCGCTGTGGTGGCCGGCGATCGCGCGGAACAAGCAGTCGGTGGCGGTCGATCTTCGGACCGATCGGGGCCGTGACCTCGTGCGGGATCTCGTCGGGCACGTGGACATCGTGATCGAGAATTTCAAACCGGGCACCCTGGCGAAGTGGGGGCTCGCCTACGACGCCCTCGCAGTGAGGAACCCGGCGTTGATACTGACGCACGTCTCCGGGTTCGGACAGTCCGGACCACGCGCGCACGAACCGGGCTTTGGCGCGATTGGTGAGGCCATGGGCGGGATTCGCCACACCACTGGCGATCCCGGCCTTGCGCCGGCGCGCGCGGGGATCTCGCTCGGGGACGCACTGGCGGCACTGTTCGCAGTGATCGGGACGTTGGCCGCGGTGAATGAGCGCCACCGGTCGGGACGTGGGCAGGAAGTGGACGTTGCGATCTACGAGGCCGTGCTCGCCCTCATGGAGTCGACGGTCGCGGACTTCGAGTTGGCGGGTGTGGTTCGAGAGCGCAGCGGCGGGCTCCTGCCGGGGGTGGCGCCGTCGAACGCGTATCCCACGGCTGACGGGCGTGATGTGGTCATCGCTGCGAACGCTGACGCGGTGTTCGCCCGATTGGTCGACGCGATGGAACGGCCCGACCTCGCGGTGCCATACGCGACGCACGCTGCGCGCGCAGACCGGCAGCTCGAACTCGATGGCCTCGTCGCGGGCTGGACGCGTGGTCTCGAGGCTGAGGATGTGCTGGCTCGCCTCGAACGGCATTCGGTCCCGTCCGGGCTGATCAACACCGCGCCGGACCTCGCGTCCGATTCCCATATCGCGGCTCGAGACATGATCATCCGGCTCGCGGCGGGATTCGAGCACGCCGTGCCGATGGCCGGCATCGTGCCGAAGTTCTCCCGCACGCCCGGCGCGGTGCGCAGCGTGGGTCCGGAGCTCGGCGAGCACACCGATGCGGTGTTGCGCGACGTGCTCGGGCTCGACGAGAACGCGATCGCGGAACTCCACGGTTCGGATGTCGTCGCGTAGTTCTGCGACCGTTGGTCAGACGGGTGCGCCCTCGGGCGCGTACAGCTTGCCGGTGGGGGCTGCTTCGAGCTCGGGCATCTCCGCCGTCAGCAGGCGGAACGCTTCGGCGCGGGTTGCCTCCGTCGCCGGTTCGGTGGTGGTGCAGAACTCGACCATGATCCCGTTCGGGTCGGTGGTGTAGATCGACGTGCACCAGCCGTGATCGATCTCATAGACGTACAGGCCGTGGTCCAGCCACCGTTGGCGCGCACTCGCGATGTCCTCGAGGGTCGGCGCGTCGAAGGCGATGTGGTTGGTCCACTCCGGCAGGCCGAGACCCTTCGAGATCGACGGGTTGAAGTCGCCGATCGTGGGGTCGTCGTGGATGTCCCAGAACGCGATCTGCTCACCGTTGCCGGTGTCGTAGAAGACGTGGCGAGCCCACCCTCGGTCTGCGGTCGGCGCCGCGCTCACGCGTTCCAAGGTGAAGCCCATGGCTCCGGTGTAAAAGGCGTGGGTGGCGTCGAGGTCACGCGTGGCGATGGCGAGGTGGTGAAATCCCATGGCACCAGTTTCGCTCATTTCACTCCTGCGTGTCACCCGATCGATCCGCGGAAGGTTCCTCGGGGTGCGCGTGCTGGAGGTGGTGGGCGGTCGTGACCTCGACGACACCCAGGAACGACGCCAGAAACAGCGTGATGACGACCTCGAACGCAATCTCGACGATGAGGTTGTGTCCGAGCAGGATTCCGGCGAAGTCCGCGAGCGAACCCTCGATGAGGAGCGGGATCACGACCGTGATCGTCACGAGGAGCGGCTGGCGGCGCACCAGTGCGGCGCTACGGCGGAGGGCATGTTTGGCATCGAGGTCTTCGCTCACGAGCAGCGGACCGGTGAGGCACAGCAACGCAGAGGCGATGAGACCGGGAATGACGAACAGGGCGAAGCCGATGGTCTCGAAGAAATAGACGGTGAGGCTCGCAACAATCAGGTGACGCCAGGGAAGGGCTCGGACCACGTGGCTCCGCATGGGTGCCGGCGAAGCCTCACGCCAGGCCTCGGCGGTGTGGTCGAGGTATCCCGCGTAGAAGATCGACGCCAGTCCGCTCAGGCCGCTGGTGCCGACCGCAATCATGACCAGGATCACTGCGGCGATTGGGTGGGTTCTCGGTGTGTCAGCGGTCACGAGGGCGACGCCGTCGAGTACTGCGAACGGCACCAGCACGACGGCAGCGCTGCCAATCACGGCTCGGGGGTGAGCGCGGAACAACGCGGCGGCGTCGCGATAGATGGCTCGTGCTTGCGCGAGCACGGTCGCGTCCGGGGGACCAGCGTCCATCAGCGCCAGATGGTAGCGACGGCTCTGCCCGCCCCGATTCCCAACCGTCCGGCGTCGCACCGGCCGACCTATGCGGCACTGCTCACGCCAGACTGTGGGACCTAGGGTTTGGCGCATGGCGATCGAGGCACCGGACGAACGGCGAGTGGACCCGGACCCGTTCGTGCAGTTCGCGAATTGGTACGCGGCCGCAGTCGAGGCCACCGGAGACCGAGCCGCGGCGATGACGGTGGCGACGGCCACCCCCGACGGTCACCCTTCCGCGCGCGTTGTACTGCTCCGCGGCTTCGACGCGCGCGGTTTCGTTTTCTACACCAACTACGAGAGCCACAAAGGGCGAGAGATCGAGGGGAACTCCGCGGTCGCCGCCGTCCTGTACTGGCACCAACTCGATGCTCAGGTCCGCATCGAAGGAACGGCCACGCGCGTGTCGCGAGCCGAGTCCGAGGAGTACTTCGCACAGCGTCCGCGTGGCCATCAGATCGGTGCGTGGGCGTCTCGTCAGAGTGAACCGGTGGCGGACCGGGCGACGCTCGAAGCTCAGGTCGACGCGGCTGAGGCCGCACACCCGGACGCCGTCCCCCTTCCGTCGCACTGGGGCGGTTATCGAATCGTGCCGGCGCGCATCGAGTTCTGGAAGAGCGGGACCGACCGGATCCACGACCGGGTGGAGTACACCCGAGCGGACGAGACGTGGACGATCGGTCGACTGAGTCCCTGAGCCTCACGTCACCGTCGGCGTGCCGGTCCAACGGACCCGTTCGAGCAGCGCGGTGTACACGATGAGCCGCCCGAGCACCAAGAGCCAGACGAGCAATGCGAATACCGCGCCAATGGTGCCGTAGAGGGCCGACGATCGTAGGACCAGTTCGGGGACGACCCTGCTGCCGACGATTTTGAGGATCTCGAGCGCAATGCCCGCCGCAATCGCAGGAAACCGCATGGCGCGGCGAGGAATGTGACGAGCGGGAAGGACGATCGCGGTCCAGTAGAAGAACAGCGAGTTGGCCGCAATGCCGCCGATGATCCCGAACTCCAACAGGATGTTCGCGTGGCGCAGGAGAATGCCGGTTCCCGCGATGAGGGTGAGGAATACGAGCCCGCCGAGCAGCCAGACGACGCCGACGGCACGGCCGCGCCATGCGCCGCCTTTGATGCTCCACGCCTCGTCCCAGGCGGCATTGACGGACGCCGTGAGACCGGTGCCGGTCCAGACCAACCCGAGCACCCCGACGATGCTCGATTCGACTCGGCGGTGCTGCGCGCTCGACACCGCGCGCACCAACCCTTTGCTCAAATCGTCTCCGAGTCCCAGCGCACTTGCGAGGCTGCGGGCGACCGAATGCGCATCGCCGCCCGCGAATCCGACGAATGCAATCGTCAAGAGTGCGATCGGGAACAGCGCGAGGAACGCGCGCATGCTGATCGCGGCGGCGAGGTTGCCGCCGCGGAGGGAACTGAACTGACGTTGCACCTCACGGCCGTCACGCCAGGCGCGATCAAGACGAGTGCGAACAGCCACAGCGCCTATCGTGCCACGGTGCCGACGAGGGAGCGCCGATGAACGCCCTGGCCGTCGGGGTGCTCGTGATGGCCGGTGTCGCCGCCCTCGGGAACTGGATCTCGGTTGCCCAGAAGCGACCGGCCGGCATCTATCTCTTCAAGCCGCTGACGCTCGTCCTCATGATCGGCGCCGCCGTCACGCTCGACCCGGTGTCGTCGACCGCACGCACCTGGTTCGTCATTGCACTTGCGCTCTCACTCGCGGGCGACGTGTTCCTTATGCTGCCGACCGACGCCTTCGTGCCCGGTCTCGCTTCGTTTCTGCTCGCGCACGTCGCCTACGTGGTGGGTCTGAATCAGGTGTCGGACGGTCGTTGGCTCCTCGCGCTCCCGGCGGTGCTGATCGCGGCCGTGCTCGCGACACGACTGGTACGCGGGATCCGCGCTTCTGGTCATGCCGAGCTGGTCGCCCCGGTGGTGGCGTACGTGCTCACCATTCTCGTCATGGTGAGCAGCGCGCTCGCGAGCGGCAACGCCCTCGGCGCAGTCGGTGCCGGGTTCTTCATGACCTCGGACGCGTTGATCGGCGAGGATCGATTCGTTCAGCAACGTCGTTGGCAACCACTCGCGATCATCGTGACGTATCACGTCGCGCAGGCGTTACTCGTCATCTCGCTGACGACGTAGCGGCATGAACCGCTCATTCAAGTGACGGCCGCCTCGAGCCGTTGCAGGTCCTTGGCCAGCGAATGTCGCATCGCCATTCGAATGAGCCCGCTTGGTATCCACGCGAACTTTCCGGGGGCTCCGACGTTGTGGATCCGAACGGTCGACGAACTGCCCGCCGGTTCGATCTCGTAGGTGACGACCCCGACGAAAGGTCCCTCGGAAATGTCCAGCTCGAGGAGTCGTCCCGGCTCGTAGGCGCGCACCACCGTGATCCACGAGATGCCTCTGCCCATGAAGCGAGCGTGGCGGCGGACGCGTGCGCCGATCGCAACGGGTTGATCCAAGACATCGACGGCGGTGAGCGCCTGCATCCACGTCTGATCCTGCGTCGGATCGAACATCACCGCCGCGACCTGCTGGGCGGATATGGGCATGGATCGCTCGACCGCAACGTCCAGGACCACAGTCACTGCCCTCCAACCCGGAGCCGGAGACGCCCGCTCATCGAGCCGTCGTTCGAGCGAGTTCAACCAGCCGATCGCCGACGAACAAAGCCCATCCATTGGCGTGGTCGGCCGCGTGGGTCGACGGCAAGTGATGGCGCAGCGTCAACATCGTCGCGTCGGCGTCGGGTTCGAGGTGGACCTCCACGTGGGTCGAACCCGGGGCCAGCGCGGTTCCGGGTTCGTTGCCTTCCCAGCCGAAGCTGAAGAGGAGACGACGGGGAGGATCGAGTTCGAGGAACTCGCCGCGCATGATCGGGCCGCTGTCCATGACTACACGGAAGAGCCCGCCGGCCTCCACCACCGCGTCGGCCTCGACGCCCCACCATTCGCAGAGTCGCGCCGGATCGGTCCAGAAGTCCCAGACCGTTTCCGGACGTGCCTCGATCCGTATGACCTGCTCGATCGTCTCCATCGCGGTCATCGCCTCGGTCATTGCGGAGCTCCCTTCTGCTGGGCCCGCTGACGCGCCGGCCACTCGGCGTGTTCCGCGGCGCGCTTGAGGCGCGCCAGGCGGTCGGTCCACATTTCGTCGATGAACGTTCGCATGTCGTCGAGCCCCTCCGGCCGACCGCGATACATGCGGTGGTTCCCAGCGCGGCGGACAGTCACGAGGTCGGCGTCGTGCAGCACGCGTAAATGTTGTGACACCGCCGGCCGGCTCAAATGTGTGAACTCGGCGGCGAGTTCTCCGGCCGAGGACTCCTGGTCA
The DNA here is from genome assembly GCA_031363005.1 of Acidimicrobiia bacterium. Taxonomy (GTDB): domain Bacteria; phylum Actinomycetota; class Acidimicrobiia; order IMCC26256; family JAENVU01; genus JAENVU01. The sequence continues at coordinate 12,981 of JANLTQ010000195.1, forward strand.
CGAACGAGCCGCAGGATGCGTCGGCGGGTCGGGTCGGCGAGCGCCCGGGCCGTGGCGTCGAGATGACCACCGGGTCGGGTCTCTTGCGCGGTCGCTTGATTCATGTAAGCATCATCTTACAAAGATCCCTCGGGCGCAAGCTCGACGATGAACGGAGTTCCGATGGAAACGCTTGACGCACTGGCCCAGACCTTCGACCACACCGCATCCGTGATTGCCTCGGTGCGGCCCGACCAGATGGGCGACGCGACTCCCTGTTCCGATTGGGACGTGCGGGCGCTGCTGACCCACACCGTCGGCGTGGTCACCAACATCGGCAACGGCGTACGCGGCGACGAGATGGCCGACCCCAACGCCATCGCACTCGATGACGACGTTGCCGCGCAGTTCCGGACCGCGGCCGCATCCACCCTCGCCGCATGGCGCACCGCAGGCCTCGACACCGAGATCAACATCGGAGCCGGGCCGATGCCCGCGAGCGTGGCGGCCAACATCAACCTGCTCGACACCACGGCCCACGCGTGGGATATCGCTCGCGCCACGGGACAGCCCGAAGAGTTGCCCGCGGATCTCGCAAGCACCGCCCTCGCTGCCGCGCAGCTTGTCGTCGACGATGACACTCGGAAGTTCGCCGGGATCAATCCCGCCGTCGCGGTGGGACACGATGCGACGCCGACCGAAGCGTTGGTGGCGTTCCTCGGCCGCACGCCGTAGCGCAACACCTCGGCCGGGTGGGCCGGGGGTTGGAGACCGCTAGCGTCCGCGTGCATGCGCCGCTCGATCGATGATGCCCTCGATGATCACCCGGCCGACGACGAGTTCCCGCCGAACGCTCTCCGTGGTGCTTGTTGAAACAATTGTAGCACAAGGAACAGCGGCGCTCCATAGGTCAAACGAATTATTCGCGGCGACAATGCCGTAAACGTCATGGTTGACAGGCTTTACGGGCCGCCATGCCACCTCACAAACTCGCAGCGTCCATGACCACGGAGCGTGGCTAGACCTAGCGCTAGCGCTGGTGGGGATGGTCACCAGGCCATCCGCCACGACCGAGCCCGACACACTCGCCGCGCTCTGCTTGTCTCCCGAGCCGACCTCTCCGCAGCGTCCCGACCTGGTGACCTGGGCACGTCAGCAGGTAGGCAGGCTGAGGGTCGGGGCACACCATGACTGGTGGTGTAGGTGGTCCGGTACCACGGAGGGTGGGTGCTGAACCACGTTACGTGGTGTCTGACCTATGAGTTCATACAGAACTCTCGTGCTCAGGGCTCATGGTCAGGCGCGGTGGGGACGGAGAGCGCTTCCCGACCGGGCGCTATGGGTCTACCGGCCCACCCTGGTGGCAGGGGCGTTCGGAGAGGCTCAACAGGGGGTGTTGTATGTATGTATATAAATAGTGTTATAAGGAGCCCTCGGGTGTGAGCAGCTTCGCCAGTGGCGCAGGGACTCGTCCCAGCGCTAGCGCTGAGCCCAACGCAGAAGCGGGCTGAGTTCGCCAGGACCAACGGTGCTGGTCTGGCCGAAATCGCGGCCCCAGGACCGGGCCAGCGGGGCGAAATGGCGGCCTGGCGGCGGGTTCCCTCCCCAAAATTGGGGAATGTTGGGAATTCCTGGAAATGGTTTTGGAGGGTATTCATAGGTCTTTCGGCCTATAGAGCAATGGTACCAGTGGTTATTGCTGTCAAACTACACGCGTGTAGTGCCCATACCCATTCCTCTTAGTAGTACACCCGGAAGCAGTTCCCCCGAGGGCCGAGGCAGCCGCCGAAGGTCCGCAGGGGCCGACCGACCACCTGCCACCCTGACG
>JANLTQ010000026.1:0-6110 GCA_031363005.1 Acidimicrobiia bacterium
TCGAGGTCGAGCCGGGCGAGACGTGGTGCGTGGTCGATTCCGCGGTCGCTCTGGACTCCGAAGGCACTGTGCTCGACTTGGAGCTCCCCGCACCCGAGGCGTCCGACGCGGACGTGACTGCCGATCCGACCGAACCCCCGACCCCCAACACCGATGACACCGTGACCGCAGAGGAGCCCGAATCGTGATTCAGCCGGCGTACAACTCGTTCTACGTTCCCGAGGTCTGGGAGAAGACTCCCTACGGCGGCGAGCGGACCACCAGCCTCTTGGGCAAGCTGCTCAAGGAGCGGATCATCCTGCTCGGCACCGCGGTCGACGAGCACTTGGCCAACATCGTCATGGCCCAGCTCCTTCACCTCGAGAGCGAAGACCCGGACAAGGACATCTCGCTCTACATCAACTCGCCCGGTGGCGAGATCACCGGGTTGTTCGCGATCTACGACACGATGCAGTTCGTGAAGCCGCATATCTCCACCATTTGCATGGGCCAGGCCGCATCGGCCGCCGCGGTCATTCTCGCGGCGGGGGAGAAGGGAAAGCGCTTCATCCTTCCTCACGCTCGGGTGCTCATCCACCAACCGCACGGTGGCGCGCAGGGTCAGGCCGTGGACATCCAGATCCAGGCCAAGGAGATCACGCGCATGCGCGAAACCCTCGACGAGATCCTGGCGCACCACTCGGGCCAGACCGTCGAGAAGGTGTCGAAGGACACCGACCGCGACTTCATCATGGGTGCGAACGAGGCCAAGGAATACGGCATCGTCGACGAGGTCATCAGCAACCGTGAACTCGCGGCGGTTGGTGTGCCGGCGGGTGTGAGCTGACCGTAGGACCAACACGTTCCGGGACTGACTCCGGGGGGAGACAACGTGGCGAAGTTCGGTGACGGAGGAGACCTCCTCAAGTGCTCGTTCTGCGGAAAGAGCCAGAAGCAGGTCAAGAAGCTCATCGCGGGCCCAGGCGTCTACATCTGCGACGAGTGCATCGATCTCTGTAACGAGATCATCGAGGAAGAGCTCTCGCAGACCACCGAGGTCAAGTTCGACGAGCTGCCCAAGCCACGCGAGATCTTCAATTACCTGAACGACTACGTCATCGGCCAGGACCAGGCGAAGAAGAGCCTGTCGGTGGCGGTCTACAACCACTACAAGCGGGTGCAGGCCACGGCGTACGGCGACCCCGACGTTGAGTTGGCGAAGTCGAACATCCTGCTGATCGGCCCGACCGGTTGCGGCAAGACGCTGCTCGCCCAGACCCTCGCCCGGTTGCTGAAAGTTCCGTTCGCGATCGCGGACGCAACCGCGCTCACCGAAGCCGGTTACGTCGGCGAAGACGTCGAGAACATCCTGCTGAAGCTGATCCAGGCCGCCGACTACGACGTCAAGAAGGCCGAGACCGGGATCATCTATATCGACGAGATCGACAAGATCGCCCGCAAGGCCGAGAACCCGTCGATCACGCGAGACGTGTCGGGTGAAGGGGTCCAGCAGGCACTCCTGAAGATCCTCGAGGGCACGACGGCCGCGGTTCCGCCTCAAGGTGGCCGCAAGCATCCACACCAAGAGTTCATTCAGATCGACACCACGAACATCCTCTTCATCGTGGGTGGCGCGTTCGCCGGTGTGGTCCAGATCATCGAACGGCGCAACGGGAGCCAGGGTGTTGGCTTCCGAGGCGATGTCATCGGCAAGGCCGAACGCGCCGCGAAGAACATGCTCTCGGGGGTCATGCCCGAGGACCTCCTGAAGTTCGGGCTCATCCCCGAGTTCGTCGGGCGTTTGCCCGTGATCGCGGCGGTGAACCCGCTCGACCGCGATGCGCTGATGCAGATCCTGATGACGCCGAAGAACGCACTGCTGAAGCAGTACCAGAAGTTCTTCCAGTTCGACGACGTCGACCTCCACTTCACCGACGACGCGCTCGAAGCAGTGGCGGACCTCGCGTTGGAACGCGGCACCGGTGCGCGTGGCCTGCGAGCCATCCTCGAAGAGGTGCTGCTCGAAGTGATGTACGACCTGCCGAGCCGCGGCGATGTGAAGCAATGCATCGTCGACCGCTCCGTGGTGCTGGACAAGGTGCAGCCCACGCTCGTCACCACCGACGAAGCCGAACTCAAATCTGCTTGATCTGACCCGGACTTCTGTCTGGGCGGCTTCGTAGTATCAGGTGATGTCTCCTTCAGTTCCTGCGAAGCCGACGTTGGACGGGTTGGAAGCGAAGTGGGCGGCGCGGTGGGACGCCGACCACACCTACTCGTTCGATCGTACGAAGACGCGCGAGCAAATCTTCTCGATCGACACGCCACCGCCGACGGTGAGCGGATCGCTGCACATGGGATCGGTGTTCGGGTACGTGCAGACCGACACGATTGCCCGCCAGCGACGCATGCTCGGCCTCGAGCTCTTCTATCCGATGGGCTGGGACGACAATGGTCTGGCCACCGAGCGGCGGGTGCAGAACTATTACGGCGTCCGCTGCGACCCGAGCCTGCCGGTCGACCCCGATTTTGCTCCGCCCGAGAAGCCGGGCGACCGAGAGATCCCGATCGCGCGCCAGAGCTTCGTCGATTTGTGTGATCGTCTCGTTGTCGAGGACGAGAAGAAGTTCGAGGAACTGTGGCGGACACTCGGTCTGTCGGTCGACTGGGCGATGACCTACTCCACCATCGGTGAGCGATCGCGTCGAGCCTCACAACGCGCGTTCCTGCGGATGCTCGCACGTGACGAGGCGTACTCGGCGGAGGCCCCGACCCTCTGGGACGTCGACGACCGGACCGCAGTTGCCCAAGCCGAGCTCGAAGACCGCGAGACCAACGCCGCGTACCACTCGCTCACCTTTCATGGGGTCGACGGTGGCGAAAACATCGTCATCGAGACCACCCGGCCCGAGTTGCTCCCTGCGTGCGTTGCGCTCGTCGCCCATCCGGACGACGCGCGGTTTGCGGGGCGGTTCGGCCAGACGGTGCGCACCCCGCTGTTCGGCGTGTCGGTCCCGGTATTGGCCCATCCGCTGGCGGACCCGGAGAAGGGTTCCGGCATCGCGATGATCTGCACGTTCGGTGACACCACCGATGTCGTGTGGTGGCGCGAGCTCCAACTGCCGCTTCGCAACGTCATGGGTCGCGACGGTCGCTTCCTTCCGAATCCGCCCGAGTGGGGGACCGACGTCGATGACGCGGCCGGAACTCACTACGAAGAGCTGGCGGGAAAGAACGCGAAGCAAGCTCAGCGGCGCATCGTCGAACTGCTCGCGGAGACCCGAGAGTTGGTCGGCGAACCGAAGCCGATCACCCACCCGGTGAAGTTCTACGAGCGCGGTTCGCGGCCGCTCGAAATCGTCACCTCCCGGCAGTGGTACTTCCGCAACGGTGGTCGGGACCAGTCCCTGCGCGAGACGTTCCTGCAGCGCGGCGCGGAGTTGCGATGGCACCCGGCGCACATGCGCCAGCGCTACGACTCGTGGGTGGAGGGACTCAACACCGATTGGCTCGTGAGCCGTCAGCGGTTCTTCGGCGTGCCGATCCCGGTGTGGTATCCCCTCGACGCCGCCGGTGAGCCGCAGTGGGACGCGCCGATGCTGCCGTCGGAAGATCGCCTCCCCATCGATCCCGCGAGTGATCTTCCCGAAGGTTTCTCGGCCGACCAGCGCGGTGTTCCCACCGGGTTCATCGCCGACGCCGACGTCATGGATACGTGGGCGACGTCGTCCCTCACCCCCCAGATCGTCACCGGTTGGGGCGACGATGACGACCTCTTCGGGCGCACATTTCCAATGGACCTGCGACCCCAGGGTCCGGAGATCATCCGGACCTGGCTGTTCGACACGATCGTGCGGGCGCACTTCGAGCATGGCACCCTGCCGTGGCGGGACACTGCGATCAACGGTTGGGTGTTGGACCCGGACCGCAAGAAGATGTCGAAGAGCAAAGGCAACGTCGTGACGCCCATGCCGCTGCTGGAAAAGCACGGTTCGGATGCGATCCGGTACTGGGCCGCGTCGGGGCGACCCGGCACGGATACCGCGGTCGACGAAGGTCAGATGAAGGTCGGCCGCCGACTGTCGATCAAGTTGCTGAATGCGTCGAAGTTCGTGCTCGGCGTGATCAGCGAGGCACCCGCCGGCGAGATCACCGAGCCCGTGGACCGCTCGATGTTGCACGCGCTTGCAGTCACGGTCACCGAGTGCACCGACGCGTTCGAGAAGTACGACTATGCACGCGCCCTCGAACGAGCGGAACGCTTCTTCTGGCACTTCTGCGACGACTACGTGGAGCTGGTCAAGCACCGTGCCTACGGCGCGGCCGACGACCCCGGCGCGGGTTCGGCGCGCGGTGCGTTGAGTACCGCACTGAGTGTGTTGCAACGACTGTTCGCGCCGTTCCTCGTCTACGTGGGTGAGGAGGTGTGGTCGTGGTGGCAAGAAGGATCGATCCATCGCTCGGAGTGGCCCACCCTGACGGAATTCGTCGAAGGGGATCCGTTGGTCTTCGCCGCCACTGCCGCCGCGATGGGCGCGATCCGGAAAGTGAAGTCGGACGCCAAGGTGTCCATGCGCGCCGAGATCACCCAAGCGACCGTCACCGACACGGAGGTGCGCCTGGCTGCACTCGAGCTCGCTCGTCGCGACGTGCTCGCCGCCGGGGTCATCACCCAACTCGACACCGTGGTCGGTGACGCGCTCGCAGTGACGGCGACGCTGGCCGACCCACGCGCGTGAACCTCTCCGAGGCCCTGGCGTGGCTGGACGGACACGTCAATCTCGAGACCGGTGTCGGTTTCGTTCCTGACCGTCAACGCGGCGCACCCACCCTTGATCGGATCCGTGAGCTGACCGCGCTGCTCGGTACTCCGCAACTCGAGTACCCCGCGGTGCACGTCACCGGTACGAACGGCAAGGGTTCGACCTCCCGGATGATCGCCGCGCTCTTTGAAGCAACCGGTCGGTCGACGGGGTTGACGACGAGTCCGCATCTCGAACGCGTCAACGAGCGCATCGTGTGGGACGAAGTATCCATCGCCGACGACGAACTCGCGCGAGTGCTGAGCCAGATCGCGAGCGTCGAAGAGTTCCTCACTGCCGCCCCGAGCTACTTCGAGATCATGATCGCGGCGGCGTTCACGTACTTCGCCGATGTCGCCGTCGACGTGGCCGTGGTCGAGGTGGGGATGGGTGGGTCATGGGACGCCACCAACGTGATCGATGCGCCGGTGGCTGTGGTGACGAACGTGGCCCTGGACCACACGGAGTTCCTCGGTACGACCCGAGCCGAGATCGCAACGGACAAGGCCGGGATCGTGATCCCGGGGGCAACGCTCGTGTTGGGCGAGACGGACCCGGTGCTGCGACCGATCTTCGTTGCCCGTGAGCCGGAACAGTTGTTGGTGTGCGATGAGGACTTCGGCGTCATCTCCGATCAGGTGGCGGTGGGCGGTCGGCTGATCGGACTGCGAACTCCACGCGGCCAGTACGAGGACGTGTACCTCCCGGTCCACGGGGCCCACCAGACGATCAACGCCTCGATTGCGCTGACCGCGGTGGAAGTCGCGATCGGTCACCGGATCGACGAAGACATCGTGCACGACGCGTTTGCCCGGGTCCGGACTCCCGGTCGCCTCGAGGTGATGAGTACCCAACCGCTCGTGGTGCTCGACGGCGCGCACAACGTCGCCGGCGCCCAGGCGTTGGCGGCGGCGTTGGCCGAAGGTTTTGCGGCCGGTCCCCGGACACTCGTCGTCGGCCTGATGCGCGAGAAGAACCCTGAGGAGATGCTGCGCGCCCTCGAGGCATCGACGGCGGAACACCTCGTGTGTACCCGGGCGCCAACCCCGCGGGCGATGGATCCGAACGCGATCGTCGATGCCGCGATCGCGCTCGGGATCGCCCCGGACCGTCTCGACATCGAGCCCGACGTCGGTCGTGCGATTGCGCGCGCATCGGACCTCACGGCGATTGACGGTCAGATCGTGATCGCCGGTTCCCTGTACTTGGTCGGCGCGGCGCGTGCCGCCCTGCGCACGCGCCCGAGCACGCCGGCATCGTCCTCCTGATCGCCCCGCTGACCGGCTTCCGGGTGGCCCGGCGGGTCGAACTCGCGGTGTGACATCCTGG
>JANLTQ010000243.1:0-3234 GCA_031363005.1 Acidimicrobiia bacterium
GATCGACCGATGGTCGACCACCACCGCGCCGGGCGCATAGCGATCCTCCAGGGCCGCCCAGTCGCGATCCCGATAGGCGGATCCGAAGTCGCGCCACCACTGGATCATCTCCTCGTGCGTAGCGCCGTCGCCGGCGATGAATCGCTCGTCGAGCATGTCGAGTGCGGCGTTGAGATCGTCCTCGTCGAAGTTATCGATCCAGGCCATCTTGTCGCGGTCGTCACACCCCACGACGGTGAGGAAGCTCACGTCGAAGTCCGCGCCGAAGTACGTCAGGCGCCCGAGACAGCATCGATCGCCGCGCACCGCGAGGACGTCGAACCTGAGGTCCTTCATCCCCACGTCTGCGAACGCCCTCGCGGCGTCCGCGAACTCCTGTCGGGTCGTGGTCGTGGGCACCCCGATCATGCGCCGGTGGTCGACCCGCACCACGTCGTCGGCAACGTGCTCCGATGCCGCGCCGCCCTCAGCGGCGAACTGGCGCGCCGCCTCGGCAGTGAGGCGCGACGCCGTGTTCTCGATCGAGGTCGTCTGCGTCGCGCCGATCGATGCCGCCGACTCGTCCGCCCACCGTTCGAAACACGCGGCGGCGTCGTCCCACTGTTCGATGTCGAAGAAGTCGATCGCGGTCGCCAAGCCGTCGAGGCCGTGCCGGCTGACCCGCACGCGCTCCCATCGTCCAGCGCCGGTGCTGTCACTCGCTCCCTCGTAGGGGATGACCGCCAGCACCGCCGGGCCGCGAGCGTGCACCTTTGATGCAAACACGACCGAGTCCGGAATCTGGTCCCGGAGCGCGGCGAGCCAGCCGACGAAACCCTTACGGCCGAGGCGGCCGAAGCCGAGCGGGCTCCGGTCGGCGACCACGACGTCGGGGTGCATGGTCGCCACCAGTGCATCGAGGTTCCTGGCGCGAGACGCGGCGAAGCCTGCGCCCACCTTGACCTCCCCGGCCGTCCGCGCTGAGCCCCGGCGCGCGGCGTCCCTCTCTTCGAGGTACTCGACCGCCCCGGCCAGATCGGACTCGTCGAACGACGTCATTCCATACAGGAGGGCGGCAGCGTCGAGCTCCATGACGCAGAGGCCAGGCGCCTCGAACCCTCCCTCGGCGACATAGGCCCAGCGCACGAGCGCGAGCCGCTCGCCCCGCACCGCCAAGGGCTCGGTTTCGAGCGTTCCGAAGACGTCCACGCCTGATTGGATGCTGGCATCGACCGCCGCGGCGCCACTCACGACTCCCGCGTTCACCCCGCGGCGTCGGTCGTCCAGCACGCAGTCCGGCCGGTAGATCATTGGTACATCGTTGGAGAATCGACGCAGCCACCGGGCGCGTTCGACGACTCCGAGCAAACGGTTGTCGATGTGCGGCGTGAGGGTCTGCGCCGCGAGCTCGGCGAACCGGGCGCGCGCCGCGGCTTCGTCCTCGAGCGAGGAGATCTCGCCCCGCACGACCCGGCCGGCGGCGAACTGCCACACGACCCACTGCTCCCACTCGGACCGGCTGCCGTCCACGGAGGTCCCGCTGCCTGCGGTGTGCAGCAGGACGACGTCACCGCGCGTCTCGATCACGCGCGGGATGAACGTCGCGTCGGGAACAAGCTCGACCATCGCCCGCGAGGCGGCGAGGTACTGGTCGCGCGTTCCGGTCCCGAGACCCAGCGGCCGGCGGTCGACCCCGACGTACTCGGGGCTGAACAAGGCCTCGACCCCATCCCAGTCGCGGGCGGCACGGGCATGGCGGAAGTCACCGATCCGTCGGATCAGGTACTCGTGCTCGGCGCCCTCGCCGGCGATGAAGCGCTCGTCGAGTTCGTCGAGCGCGGCGTCGAGGTCCTCCGGGTCGAATCCTAGGTATTGCGTGCGCAACCCCTGCGCGTTCGTTTCCTGGACCATGAGCACGGGCAGCTCGTCGCCCGCCGCGGTCCGGAACACGCCGCGCACGAGTGCCAGCCGCTCGCCGCGGATCGCGACCGGAGTGAGCTCGACGCGATCGAAGCCCATCTCGACGATCGACCGGTTGTTGGCCATCGTCTGGTCGCGGCCGACGCTGTCGTTCGAGACGACGGAGCGCCGGTCGAGGTGCTCGAAGTCCGGATCCATCAGCGCCTCGGCCTCGTCGAAGTGACTGGCGACGAGCAACTCGAAGAACTCGTCGAGCACGCGCGTCGTGGCGTTCGCGACCGGAGTGGCCGACTCGCGCGTGCCCAGCTCGTGGAGACGAGCCCGAGCGGTGGCGTAGTGGTCCTCGTCGTAGTACTCGGCGCGACGGATCCGGTCCTCGGTGTCGACCTGGAGCACGATGCAGGAGTTCCAGGTGTAGTCGTTGCCTTCCGGCGTGACGCGGTGACCCTCGACGACCGCCAGCAGACCGTCGCCCTCGACTTCGATCATCCGCACCACCGCGGAGTCGTCGGCCGCGACCGCCTCCCGACTTCGGTTCGCGGCATCGAAGTAGTCGCGTCCTCCGACCCCGAAACCGAGGCGCGTCCGGTCGGCCATGGTGAAGTCCGGCGCAAGCATGGATTGCGTCGCCTCGAAGTCGCGACGGTTGTTGACGTCCTCGAACGCCCTACAGATCCGGAGCACCCGCTCATGGCCGGCACCCTCACCGCTCAGATAACGCTCGTCGAGCTCGCCGAGTGCAGCGACGAGGTCGTCGCCGTCGAAATCGACCTCGCGCACGATCCGGCCGTCCTCGTCCAGCTCGTAGACGACGAGCATCTCCATGGTGAACGCCGGGGGCTCACCGCAGTGCAGTCGGATCAGCGCGAGCCGCTCGCCCCGGACGGCCACCGGCTCGGGGTGGACCACACCGAACACCTCATAGATACCCGCCGCGTTCGCGCCGAAGCTCTCGCTGTCATTCAGGGTCGGCGCCGAGACGGTCCGGCGCCGGTCGAAGCGCACGACGTCGTCCGCCGCCACATTCATGGATCCAAGGGCTTCCCAGTCGCCGCGGTTCATCAGGTCGAGGGTCCGGGCGATGAGTCGCGTCACCGCGTTCTCCGCCTGCGCGGTCCGCGGGTCGGCCGGCACCTCGGCGCCGAGCTCGTCGAAGCGGGCAAGCGCTGCCGCGAATTTGTCATCCGCGTACAACTCCAAGCGGTTGACCCGGTCCGAATCATCGATGCCCATGACGACACAACCCGAGCGTTCGTATTGACTGCCTTCCGCGCTCATCGGGGTCTGCGAGTTCACGGTGAGCAGCGCGTGCTCGTTGACGTACACGACGCGGTT
>JANLTQ010000253.1:0-4349 GCA_031363005.1 Acidimicrobiia bacterium
CCCCGACATCGTGCCCGCGACTCTGGGTGAGCGTGCCGGAGTGATCGGCGCGGCGATTCTCGCCCTCGATCTCACACCGCACGACGCGCCGACGGCCGCGCTGCGAGGACGATCGTGAAGATCGGTCTGACCCTTCCGTCGTTCACGGAGGATCCGGACGTTCCGATCCGCGTGGCTCAGGCCGCCGAGGCTGCGGGGGTCGACGGGATCTTCGTGTACGACCATTTATTTCGGCTCGCGCCCGATGGCGAGATGCGACCGGCGCTCGAATGTTTGGCACTGCTGGGCGCGCTGGCGGTCGAGACCCGGACCATCACCCTCGGGACCCTCGTCGTGCGGGCCTCGCTGCGCCCACCGCCCACGCTCGCCGCCGCGCTGGACACGGTGGTGCGGATTGCCGGGCCGCGGCTCGTCGTCGGCGTCGGCGCCGGGGACGAGGAGAGCCGTCCCGAAATGGAGACGTTCGGTCTCCCGATGGGAACCGAAGCCGATCGGGTCGAGCGGCTCCGGAACGCCGTGCTCGAACTCGCACCGCGTTCGTACCCCACGTGGGTTGGTGGCCGAGCCGGTCACGTGGGCGCGGTTGCCGCCGAGCACGCCAACGGTTGGAACCGATGGGGCGCCGACGCGGACCGCTTTGCTCGCGAGGCAGCCGAAGTCCGTGAGCTCACTGACCAACGGAACTCGGATCCATCGACGTTCACCATGAGCTGGGGTGGATTGGTCGTGCTCGCCGCCGATGACGACTCGGCACGCGAAAAGGCGGCCCGATTGAAGCCCGGTCGTTCGACGATCGTCGGTGGTCCCCAGACGGTCGCCGACGCTGCGATGCGCTACCGCGATGCCGGCGCCGAGTGGGTCATCCTCGGTCCGATCGACTCGACGGACGTGGCCAACGCAACGCTCATCGGTGAGGACGTGCGCACGCGCCTCCGGTGATTAGGGCAACAGCAGGCGTGCTGCGCTGGTGAGGTCCTCGGCCATCTGGTCGGTGTCAAGAGTCCCGCCGACCCACGCCGAGAGCACGGCGAGCCAGACGTACCCGAGAATGCGCACGACGCCGTCGGGATCGGCAACGTCGCCGCCGTCGATTGCCGTGGTGATGATCGACCGCAGCACGGTCTCGACCGCGTGCTTGTGCGGCGCGGTGTCCGCCTCGGGGGAGGTGAGTGCGGTGACGAGCGCCGCCGTGAGGTTGGGCCGACGGGCCAACGCCCGGGTACCTCGTCGCAAGACGTCGGCCATCCGTTCCGCCGGTACCGCGCCTTCGGGTGGTCGTTGCGCCATGCGATCGCGAAGGGCAGTGGCCTGCTCGGTGAGGACTTCCAGCAACAGATGATCTTTGGACGGGAAGTGGCGGTAGAGGGTGCCGAGCGCGACTTCTGCCCGGGACGCAACGTCTCGCATCTGCACGGATTCGTAGCCCCCGGCGGCGGCGAGCTCGACAGCGGCATCGACCATCCGGCTCCGCCGTGCCGCGGTCTCGAGATCGCGTTCGGAACGCGCATCGGGTGGTGCGGCCCCGGTCATGGCGGCGCACCCTAGCGGCGTAGAACGTGTTCTTGCTCTGGCTCACCGACCTCGATCTCGACGACGTTGGCCCCGCCGAAGAAGATGCGGCTCAGGTGTGTGGGGCCGGCGACGCGCTCGAGGTGAGACCGGGGATCGGGCGCTCGGACAGCCGACGCATCGTCGTGGCGCGGGCGGCGTCGACGACGGCGGCGGTGCGGGTGCTGTCCATGGCGCGGCCGCCCATGACCGCGAGGTCGTCTTCGCTCGGCTGGAACACCGCGACCGTCATCCCGGCACGACGGAGCTTGCGAACTTCTTGACCGAGTCGGGCGCGGAAGTGGCGGCGGGCGGCGTGCGATGCGTTTCGGAACGGAGCGTGTCGCGACGTCGACATGGGCGACGACACGATGACGAGGTCGAGTGGTTCACGCACGATCACGTCTGCGTTCGACGGCGAATGGACGCCGCCGTCGACGTAGCGACGACCGTGAATCGTGACCGGCGCGAAGTAGCCGGGGATCGCGGAACTCGCGCCCACCGCCGTTGCAACGTCGGTCACGGGCGCGTCGGTGCGTCCGAACACGACTCGCCGAGTGTCGTCCATGCGCACACTGCAGATCCAGAGCGGATCCGACGGCCATTCCGGCCCGGCGAGCGGCCGGAGCGCGGCGGTCCACGATTCGGTGTCGATGCGCCCGGTCGGGATGTTGACGCCAAGAAGGGACTCGGGCCGCACCCGCCATGGCGCACGCACGAGTTGGCCCAAGAGGTTCGGGTGCGGTGCGGTCCACGCTCGCCGCACGGTGGGTTCGGTCCAGTCGCCGGTCGGTCCCAATCGGCCGACGAGCGCCGCACCGGCCTCCGATAGTTGCTCCTGACGCAGCAGCGCGGCGAAGTCGACGGCCGAGAGGCCGAGGCGCAGGTACATGCCGACGGCCGATCCGGCGGACGTGCCGACGATCAGCGACGCCGTTCGGGGGTCCCACCCGGTCGCCGCTTCGATGCCGGCGAGCACGCCGGCGTGGTACGCCTGCCCGGTCAATCCGCCGGCGCCGAGGACGAGTCCGATCCCTGCCATCGCTTCATTCTGGCCGGTCGAGACCCGCATGAGGGGAGTCGCGCGGTCCGCTAGATCTCCTCGGTGCCTGCCGCGCCGGCCTCGCCCCGTCCGAAGTACGCGGCGGCGAGCCGCGGGTCGATGTCGATGAACAAGCCTTCGGCCTCGGCGGTCTTGACCCCGTCGACGTACATCTCGGCGCGAGCGGTGATGCGCCTCCCCTCGACGCGTTCAGTCCATCCACGAATTTCGACGGGTTGATGCAGGGGGGTGGGCTTCAGGTACCGAACGGTGAGGCGGCCCGTCATGCCCGGATGGCCCGCATTGATGTTGGCGATCCCGAGGACTTCGTCGAAGGTGAGTGCGATCCAGCCGCCGTGCACATAACCGGGCGGCCCCTCGTAGGCGGCCGGATATTCGCCCCGCACATCGATGCCGCCGTCACGGCTCACCCATTGCATCGGCGGCGCGAGCGGGCTGACGTCCCCGACGAGGGGAGACCGGGGCAGGTAGTCGGAGTGCCCGGTCTCGGTACGCCGGCGAACGCCGCGCTCGGCCGCTCCGGGTTCGCGGCCGAGGTGACGGGCCACGGTCTCGGTCATGTCCGCCGCAGTTCCGAGTTGCTCCTCGGTGGCATCCTCGATCGTCAGCGTGGCGTCGACGAGATGGCGGACGGCCTCGGCGAGCCGTCGCCGTTGCGGTGTGACGAACGGATCCTGCGTGATCGACGTCACCTACTTGCCTTGGAAGGTCGGCGGTCGCTTCTCGGCGAACGCGCGCGGCCCTTCTTGCGCATCTTCGGAGGCGAACACTTCCCATCCGATCGCGTCCTGAATCGGCATCGCCTCGGCCTCGGTCATGTATTCGGTCTCGCGCCAGGCCCGCAGGATCGCCTGGGTCGACAGCGGCCCGCATGCGGCGACCTGCTCGGCCACCGCGCGCGCCGCGTCGAGCGCGGTTCCGTCGGGGACGACGCGCCCGATGAGACCGACGCGCAGCGCCTCGTGGGCAGGGACCGGCTTGGACGACAACAAGATGTCCATGGCGATCGTGTACGGAATCTGGCGGGGGAGCCTGATGGCCGAACCGCCGAGGGGGAAGAGTCCGCGCTTGCCCTCCCAGACGCCGAACACTGCGCCTTCGCCGGCGATGCGGATGTCGGTGCCTTGGAGCATCTCGGTGCCGCCGGCCACCGCATACCCCTCGACCGCCGCGATCAGCGGCTTGGACAGGCGGTAGTCACGGAGGAGGGCCTTCCAGTGCAGGTTCGGCGTCTCGGCCATCCGGGTTCGGACGTGCTCACTTTCGGACGGCTTGCTCATCGCCTTGAGGTCCGCGCCGGACGAGAAGTGGCCGCCCGCGCCGGTGAGGATGGCGCACCGGATCTCGGGGGTCTCGTCGACGTACTCGAATCCGTCGGCCAGGCCCACCAGCATGTCGGGGCTCAAGGCGTTGCGGGCTTCCGGCCGGTTCATGGTGAGGATCACGACGTGGCCGTCGCGTTCGACCGTGCAGTGTTGGGTGGACATCGGCAGGCTCTCGGTCAACGTGCGCTCCTCGCGTGGGACGACCGACTGGGCTAATCTCGATCGATAGAACGTGTTCTACTTTCGTGAGGCGGGCGCGAGCAACGCCACTCCCGAGAAGTCCACGTCCCCCTGTTGTTTCAACCCCGGAGGCCCTGCGATGGTCACGAAGCCCGTTCAGCTGGACAACCCGACCACGTACCTCTCGGGTCCGCCGCACGACTTCTTCGACGAACTTCGTCGGGACGAGCCGG
>JANLTQ010000302.1:0-2228 GCA_031363005.1 Acidimicrobiia bacterium
GATGGATCCCGCCGCCGTTCCATTTGCCGGCGCCAGCGGACCCGGAGTCATCCCCGCGCTCCAAAACGGCGACCCGAATGGAACGGTGTGGCGGCCAGCGGAGGCCGAGTTCGTGAGCACGGCACGGCCGAAGCGGAGTCACGAACCCCTGTTCCATGGGGTGAACCGGTTCTCCACACTTGTGGATGGGGCTGTGGAAACTTCTGAACGACGTCTGACTGCTGCTGCCCAAGCATGGGAATCAGCGACGACCGCGCTCCAAGCCCAGCTGTCCGAAGCCACCTGGAACACGTGGTTTCGTGATGTCCGGCCGATGGACCTCGACGGTGACCGGCTCCGGCTAGCCATCCCGAATGGTGTCGCCTGCGAGCGGATTCGGTCGAGCTACAGCGGCCTGATCACGGCAGTCCTGCAAGAAGTCACCGGGGACGACATCGGACTCGACCTCGTCGTCGAGTCGGCGGCCCGGGTCGACGAACCCGTCGAAATGCCGGCGCGTACGACGTCGCAGGACGCCGCCGGCATTGCACCATCGCCGTCGGACACGTCTCGTTCGACTGCACCGGCGCCCGAGCCCGCAGCTCCCTGGACCGCCCTCAACCCTCGCTACACGTTCGAACACTTCGTCATCGGTGCATCCAACCGGTTTGCCCACGCGGCGGCGCTGGCCGTCGCTGAGACGCCTGCTCGTTCGTACAATCCGCTGTTCATCTACGGACCCGCCGGTCTCGGCAAGACCCACTTGCTCCACGCGATCGGCAACTACGTCCGGGACGTCCACCAGCTGAGTCGGGTCCGGTACGTCTCGACCGAGACCCTCATGAACGAGTTCGTCGACGCGATTCGGAACAACGCTGCGAACTCGTTCCGGCGCCGCTACCGCGAGGTCGATGTCCTCCTCGTCGACGACATCCAGTTCCTGGAACGTTCCCAGCAGCTCCAAGAGGAGTTCTTCCACACGTTCAACTCGCTCCACGGCGCCGGCGGGCAGATCGTTCTGTCATCGGATCGGCCCCCGAAGCAGATTCCCCGGCTGGAGGACCGGCTCCGGACCCGCCTCGAGTGGGGTCTCATCACCGATGTGCAGCCACCGGAGTTCGAGACTCGCCTCGCAATTCTGCGGATGAAAGCCGATTCGGAGCGCCTCGAAAACATCCCCGACGAGGTACTCGCCTTCATCGCCTCCAACATCAGCGACAACGTGCGCGAGCTCGAGGGCGCATTGATCCGGATCGCGGCATATTCGAGTTTGCACCGCACCACGCTCGACGAGACCGTGGCCAAGCAGGTCCTCGCCGACCTGTTGCCGCCGTCACAGCCGCGCGTGGTCACGCCTCAGCTCATCCTGGACGAGACCGCGGCCATGTTCGGCTTCACCATCGAGGACCTGTGCGGCAAGAGTCGGCGCCGGCCTCTCGTCATCGCGCGTCAGATCGGGATGTACGTCTTCCGCGAGCTCACGGACTTCTCCTACCCGCGGATCGCGGAACAGTTCGGCGGTCGGGACCACACGACGGTGATCCATGCCGTCGAGAAGATCAAAGGCTTGATGACCGAGCGTCATCAGGTGTTCGACCAGGTCAACGAGCTGATGAGCCGGGTTCGGCTCGGCACCAGTGGATAACCCTGTGAGGTGCTGGGGATATCGTGCGTCTACGGTGGGAAAGCGGGCAGAATCACACGTCGGTGATTTCGCGTCGGGGGATTGCAGTGGACAACGGGTGGACAACCAAATTGCGTCTCACCTGCGCAGACAGCGCATGATCCACAATCCACACCCTCTACTACCGGTACTACCAAAACAATTCTTTTCGTATCTCGGAGGTGGAAAGTGAAATTCCGGTGTGAGCGCGACACCCTCG
Source organism: Acidimicrobiia bacterium (assembly GCA_031363005.1). Taxonomy (GTDB): domain Bacteria; phylum Actinomycetota; class Acidimicrobiia; order IMCC26256; family JAENVU01; genus JAENVU01. The sequence goes on from JANLTQ010000302.1 coordinate 1,863, forward strand.
CCGAGGCGATCGGAATCGCTCAACGTGCGATTGCCGTGCGCAGCGGCGCGCTCCCGGTGCTCTCGGGCGTGCACGTCACGGCAGAGAACGGATCCGTGACGCTCGTCGGCTCGGACCTGGATCTCACGATCAAGGTCTCGATACCGGCCCAGGTCGACGAAGCCGGCGATGCGGTAGTCCCCGCCAAACTCTTCGACGGGCTGGCGACGCGACTGAAAGCGGGAACGGTCACCTTCGAGGTCGAGGGTGACGATGCTCGCATCTCGGCCGGACCGGCACGCGCCGGCGTGCGGTTGTTGCCGGCAGATGAGTTCCCACGCGTCAGCGCACCGGAGGGAACCAGCGTCTCAGTCGATGCCGAGCCGC
>JANLTQ010000039.1:0-3072 GCA_031363005.1 Acidimicrobiia bacterium
ATCAAGACCGCGAACATCAAGAGCCGCGTGAACACCGGGCGCTCGCTGATGCCCGAGGGCTTCGAGGGACTCGGCGGTGAGACGTTGCGCGACATCATCGCCTACATGCGCGCAACGCCCGGCCGGTCTCGGTGATCTCGACCACCGCGTCCGCGATCTCAGGAATCTTGGCCTCGGTGGCGCCGTAGGAGAGCGTGATCTGGGCGTCGACCCCCGCGTCCGCGAAGAACCGACGCGTGAGCTCGGGGTACTCGGTCTGCACCCGGACACCGCTCGGGAGGTCGTTCACCGACTCGGCCGGATTGTCGCCGGCGACCGCGAGCACCATGCGGATCGGGCGCGCCGTCGCTTTCGAGTAGTGCAGTTCCGTGAGGGTTTCGACATCGGCACCGGTCTCCTCGACCCAGTCCCGACCGGTGATCCCGAGGTCGAACATGCCCGACTCGACGTAGCGCGGGATCTCCTGCGGCCGCAGCACCATCACCTCGTTGACCCGAGGATCGTCGATCGACCCGCGATAGTCGACGTCCGAGCCGCGCGTGACCGCGAGGTCGGCGTCCTCGAAGAGTTGGAACGTGGCTCGTTCGAGCGAGCCCTTGGGTAAGACCAGTCGCAACATGAGACTGGAGTTTCTAGCCGAGCACCGGGGGCAGCGACCGCAACAATGCGACCATCTCCAGCGCGGTCGCCGCCGCTTCCTCGCCCTTGTGGCCTTCGGAGCCACCGATCCGTTGGACGGCCTGCTCGTGGGTGTTCACCGTGAGGATGCCGAACACCACCGGAACGCCGGTGGCCAACGCCGCTTCCTGAAGCCCCCGGGCGGCCTCTCCAGCCACGTATTCGAAGTGCGGGGTGTCGCCGCGGATGACCGCACCCAGGCAGACCACACCGTCGACGGTGCCAGTCCGGGCCAGGTGCTGGGCGATGAGCGGGAGCTCGAACGCGCCCGGAACCTGCACGAGGGTGATGTCGTCCTCCGAGACGCCTCGGTCCGTGAACGTGCGCCGTGCGCCCTCGAGGAGCGGCCCGGTGATGTCCTCGTTGAACCGGCTCACCGCGATGGCGAATCGCATCCCGGTGCCGTCGATCGTCTCTGCCGAGACGGCGTACTCACCCATTTGTCTTCTCCCAAGTCGTGCGATCGAGTCGGTAGATCACGTGGGGCAATCCGGCGTGTTCCACGTCACCGTCATAGCGGAATCCGATCTTGTCCATCACCCCGCGGGACGCGACGTTGTGCGGCAACGTGAAGCTGACCAGCGCGTCGAGGCCCAGTATCTCGAAGCCGATGCGAGTTGCCGCGGAGCCGGCCTCGAACGCCAGTCCCTCCCGCCAACGGTTGGCAACGATCGTCCACCCAACTTCCACGCCACCTGCTCCCCCGGTGTCAGTCGCGGTGAGCATGGTCCAGCCCACCGGTGCGCCCAAGTTCCCGTCACGCAAGATCCACAGTCCGAAACCGTGACGGTCCCAATGCGCAGACCAACGTTCGAGGTCGTTCGCGATGCGGGCCTCATCCCGAGGACCGCCGAGCGTCGCGTTCACGCGGTCGTCTCGAAAAATCTCCTCGACGAACGCAACGGCCTCCGGTCCGACACGCGTGGCGTCGAGCCGCGTCGTCGAGAACGTCTCGGGCGCTCGGCACATCAGGGCGCGTCACCGTCCGTGCCGGTCTCGTCGAGGCCGAGGAGGTGGCCCATCTTCTCCTGCTTGGTGCGCAGGTACGCGATGTTCTCGGAGTTCGGCGCGATGGACAGTGGGACCCGCTCGACGATCTCGAGCCCGAAGCCTTCAAGGCCGCCGTACTTGGCCGGGTTGTTGGTCATGACGCGCATCGTCGTGATGCCGAGGTCCACGAGGATCTGCGAGCCGATCCCGTACTCGCGCGAATCGTTCGGGAAGCCGAGCTCCTCGTTGGCCTGCACCGTGTCCCGCCCCTGGTCCTGCAACGTGTACGCCCGCAGCTTGTGGCCGAGGCCGATCCCGCGGCCCTCGTGGCCGCGGAGGTACACCACAACCCCTCGGCCCTCGGCCGCGATCTGCGCGAGCGCACCGTCGAGCTGGAGACCGCAATCACAGCGCATCGACCCGAAGACGTCGCCGGTCAGACATTCGCTGTGCACTCGTACGAGCACATTCTCGTGGCCGGACACATCGCCGCGTACGAACGCCATATGTTCCACACCGTCGAGCAGGCTCTCGAACACGAACGCGGTGAACTCACCGTGCTTGGTCGGGATGCGAGCGTCGCTGACGCGCCGCACCAACTTCTCACGATGACGGCGGAAACGGATCAGGTCCGCGATCGAGATGATCTGCAATCCGTGCTCGGCGGCAAACACCTCGAGCTGAGGCATGCGCGCCATGGTGCCGTCGTCGTTGACCACCTCGGCAAGGACGCCGGACTCGCTCAAGCCCGCCAGACGCGACAGGTCCACCGCCGCCTCGGTGTGACCAGCCCGTTTGAGGACGCCGCCCTCGCGGTATCGCAGCGGGAAGATGTGACCCGGCCGCGCGAAGTCCGTGGGGCGCGACGCCGGATCGATCAGCTTCTTGACCGTCGCGGCCCGGTCGGCTGCGGAGATCCCGGTGGTCGTCTCCAATGCAGCGTCGACCGACACGGTGAAGGCCGTCCGCTGCGACTCGGTGTTGTTGCTCACCATCAGCGGGAGCTGTAACTCGTCGAGTCGCTCCCCCATCATCGGCATGCAGATCACGCCGCTCGTATACCGCACGAAGAAGCTCATTGCCTCGGGCGTGATCTTGTCGGCGGCCATGATGAGGTCGCCTTCGTTCTCCCGGTCTTCGTCGTCGACGACGATCACGATTTCACCGCGCCCGATCGCGGCGATCGCATTTTCGATGTGCGTGAACATCGGTTACTCCCTGGTTGCGAGCAAACGCTCGACGTGTTTGGCGAGGATGTCGACCTCGACGTTGACGGGGTCGCCGGGCTGCTTGGGCCCGAACGTGGTGACGGAGAGGGTGTGCGGGATGACGGCGACTTCCACTGCGTGTTCGGTGTCGTCGAGCGCGGCCACGGTGAGGCTGATGCCGTCGAGCGTGATCGAG
>JANLTQ010000434.1:0-4530 GCA_031363005.1 Acidimicrobiia bacterium
CCGGTTCGGGAGCGCGGACTGTCGAGACCGCGTGCCCGCGCCCCTCACCTTCGGTTTTCCGCTCTTGGCCCTGCGGGCCAGGCCGCTCGGGCCCCGGTTCGGGAGCGCGGACTGTCGAGACCGCGTGCCCGCGCCCCTCACCTTCGGCTTCCTATCCGCGGGATCGGGTGAAACCGCGCGTACGCTCGGGTAACAGTCACAAAGGAGCTGCGGAGTGTTCCTGAAGTCTCTGACCCTGCGCGGGTTCAAGTCGTTTGCGGACAAAACCGTTCTCGAGTTCGAACCGGGCGTCATGGTCGTCGTGGGTCCGAATGGGTCCGGCAAGTCCAACTTGGTCGACGCGGTCGCGTGGGTGCTCGGCGCCCAAGGGCCGCGCTCGTTGCGCGGCGGGAAGATGGACGACGTCATCTTTGCCGGCACCTCGGATCGGCCTGCGCTCGGACGCGCCGAAGTCTCACTCACGATCGACAACGCCGCGCAGCTGTTGCCGATCGAGTTCTCCGAAGTCACGATCACGCGCACGTTGTTCCGCAACGGTGACTCCGAGTATGCGATCAACGGCGCGCCGTGCCGCCTGTTGGATATCCAGGAGTTGCTCTCGGACAGCGGCATCGGGCGCCAACAGCACGTGATCGTCGGGCAGGGCCAAATCGACTCGGTGCTGAACTCGCGTCCCGAGGATCGCCGCGCCATCATCGAAGAAGCCGCCGGCGTGTTGAAGTACCGCAAGCGCCGGGAGAAGGCGGAGCGCCGGCTCGAAGCGACTGAAGGCAATTTGCTCCGGCTGAACGATCTCCTGCGCGAGGTCCGGCGCGGACTCGGCCCGTTGCAGAAACAAGCCGATGCCGCCCGCCGTCACGACGGCGTGGTGGAAGAACTTCGAGCCATCCGCGTGCACCTGATCGGCCGGGAACTCGCAGGGCTCCAAGCCAAGACCGGACGGCTGCGCGAGCAGTCGCACGAGTTCGCGCGTGAGGAAGCAACGATCCAAGCGCGCTTGCGCGAGTTGGACGTCTCGGTGCTGGATGCGGAACGGGCGCTGACCGATGTGGGCCAGGGCGACGTGGCCGATGCGCTCGGACGGGTCGAGGCAATCCGTGAGCGGGCCCGCGGCCTGCGCGCACTGGTGACCGAACGCCGACGCGGCCTCGAGCGTGAACTCGCAGCCGCCGCCGACGAAGGCGTGGTCGAAACGCTCGTCGCCGATGCCGGCGCGGTGCGCGCCGAGCTCGACGCCTTGGAGCCGCAATCGGGAGAACTCGCCGAACGGGGCCTCGAGATCGAGACCGCCGAGCGTGCCCTCACCGAAGCCCGGACCGTGTTTGCGAGCGCCGAGTCCACCGATGATCCGGTGGCCGAAGCCGAGGCCGTCCGACGCGAACTCGTCGCTCGCCGCGAAGGCCTGGCTCGCGTCGAGGCGGAGCTCGCCCGTTTCGATGCGCGGGCACAGGGCATCCAAGCTCGCCAGACCCAACTCAGTCTCGAACTCGGTGACGTGTCCGATCGGCTCGGCACCGTCGAGGCCACCCTGCCGACCGCGGTCGAAGCTGCGGACGCAGCGGCTCGTACTCGCGCGCAGGCCGAGGAGCAGCTGAGCGCGTCCGAGACGCGTTGGCGCGAAGCCGAGTCCGACGCGAGTCGGTGGCAGGCCCGCGCCGATGCCTTGAACCAAGCGTTGGACGCTGCCCGTGACGCGGAAGCCGCGGCCGTCTTGGACGGCATGGTTGGAGTCGCGGGAGCGTTGGTGAACCACCTCGTGATCGAGTCCGGCGCCGAGACCGCGATCGCGGCGGCATTGGGCGACGCGATGGGTTCGGTGATCGTCTCGGGCCGGGATGAAGCGCAGTCGGCCGTCGAGCGCCTCGCGGCCGGGGATGTCGGTGCGTGGTTGCTCGTGCTCGACGCGCGGGACACGGCCGTGACCGCGGGAGCGACGATCGCGCCGACGGGCGCGCAAGCACTCGCGTCGTGCGTTCACGCGAGCCTTCCGGGCTTGTCCGCGACGTTGGCGCGCACGCTGGCGGGAGTGGTGCTGGCCGATGGCGACTGGCGAGCCGCCATGGACCTCTCACTCGAGCACCCAGATCTCACGGTGATGACGCGTGCGGGCGATCGCTTCGGCGGTGGACGCCCGTGGCGCTTCGGTGGCGATCACACCGCCGGGGTCACGCGCGCCGCGTTGGACGAGGCGGTCGCGGCGGCGGAGCAGTCCGTCGGTGCGCGAGACGCAGCTCGCGCCGCGTTGGACGCGGCGCGCGTTGCCGTGGCTGAGGCGAGGTCCGCGGAACAGCGCAGCGCGGAAGCGGCCCGCAACGCACGCAGTACTCACGATCGCACCAAGTCCGAGGCGGAGCGCCTGGCCACGGCGCAGCGCGAGCGCGCCCAGGAACTCGAAGCGGCGGGTGCGTCTCGCGTCGGCCTGCTCGAGGCGTTGTCGGTGGAGCAATCCCGACTCGCCACGCTCGAGGCGCGCGTGCCCGAACTCGAAGCGGCGGAGGTGGCCGCCACGGCGCTCGCCGCGGAGCGGGCCACCGCGCTGGCCGAACTCAACGCACGGGAGACGGCGTTGCGCGCCATTCGGCGGGAACACTCGGTTCACGCCGCCGCGCTCGACGAACGGCGCTCGATCCTCACGCGCCGGCTCGGCGAGTTGGAAGACCGGCTCGCGCGTGACCCCGAAGCCAAGGCGGCCGCGGAGCGGTATCGGGCCGAGTTGATCGCCAAGGGCAGCGCGTATTCCGGCGTCGGCGAGCGGCTCGACGAGCTCGGCGGCCGGATCGACACTGTCCACGGATGGGTGCGCGAGAAGCGGCGGGTGCAGTCGGAGCGGGCGAGTGCGGCCGGCGGTCGGCTCGAACAGCTGCGCAACCAACGACGCGAGCACGAGGCCGCGCTCACCGAAGTTCGCGAGCGTCAGCAGCGCCGAGAGGTCGAGGAAGCCGAGAACCGCATGCGACTCGAGGCCGCCGTCGAGCGCGTCCGTACGGAGTTCGACTGCGAGGCCGGGGTCGCCATCGATTCCCCCGCACCTGAGGTCCCGGACGGCACCACCCTCGCGGGCCGCGCCCGTGACCTGGATCGCGATCTGCGGCTGATGGGTCCGATCAACCCGCTCGCGCTGGAGGAGTACGAGGCACTCCAGGAGCGTCACGACTTCCTCGTCCAGCAACTCGACGACGTCAAGAACAGCCGCCGCGAACTCCAACGCGTGATCAAGGCCGTCGACATCGAGATCGTCACTGTGTTCGAGACTGCGTTCGCGGACGTGCAACGGAACTTCGAACAACTCTTCTCTACCCTGTTCCCCGGTGGTTCCGGTCGGGTGTTCTTGACCGATCCCGATGATCTGTTGAACACGGGTATCGAGATGGAAGCGCGCCCGTCGGGGAAGAACACCAAGCGGCTCTCGTTGCTGTCCGGTGGCGAGCGCTCGCTCACCGCGATGGCCTTCCTTTTCGGGGTCTTCCGCTCGCGGCCGTCGCCCTTCTACCTCCTCGACGAGGTCGAAGCAGCGCTCGACGACGTGAACCTGCACCGCTTCCTGGACCTCGTCCACGAGTTCCGCAACGACGCGCAGCTGGTGATCGTGTCCCACCAGAAGCGCACGATGGAGGCGGGCGACTGTCTCTACGGAGTCTCGATGGCGCCCGGCGGATCCACGAAGGTCGTGAGTCAGCGGATGCGCGGCGAAATCGTGCTCACCTGATCCGCTCATGCTGAAGTTCGACGCCGCTGCCGATGAGCTCGAGCTGGTGAACGCCTGCGGCCCGGCCGGTCAGCAGGCCTGGCTGTGCTCGACGGTGCACAACATCACCGGCAGCGCGCGTGCCGCGCAGATCGCCGACGATTTCTCCAAGCCCTTCCGAATCTTGATCATCGTGATCGTGGCGTTCGTGGTGGTGCGGATCGCGCGGCTCCTGATCCGCCAGGTGGTCAAGCGGTTGTCTCGCGACGAGGCCGCCGAGCAGATCTCGAAGATTCGTCGGCGCACGGGCGTTGCGTTGCTGGACACCTCACCGGTCGCGGGCGTGCGAAGAGCGCTGCGCGCCGAGACCATCGGCGCGGTGTTGCGCAGTCTCATCGGCATCTTCATCTGGGCGACGGCCGTGGTGATGATCCTCGACACGTTGGCGGTCAATCTCGCCGCCGTCGGGATCGGCGCGAGCATCGTCGGCGTCGCCGTGGGCTTCGGCTCCCAAGCGCTGGTGCGCGACTTCATCACGGGACTGTTCATGCTCGTCGAGGATCAGTACGGCGTGGGTGATGTGGTGGACCTCGGGGTTGCGTCCGGGACCGTCGAAGGCGTGAGTTTGCGGACCACCCGGTTGCGCGACGTCGAGGGTGTGGTCTGGCACGTACCCAACGGCGAAATCCATCGAGTGGGGAACAAGAGTCAGCAGTGGGCCCGAGCGCTGCTCGACATTCCGGTTGCGTACGACGCGGATCTGCCCGCAGCGATGGAGGCGATCAAGCGCGCCGCGGACGAAGTCGCCGCCGACCCGACCTTCGGACGGCTCGTCATCGAGGCGC
>JANLTQ010000470.1:0-4855 GCA_031363005.1 Acidimicrobiia bacterium
GATGACGAACACTTACCTGATGCCAGGGACGACCGATCCCGACGACATCATCGCGAGCACCGAGCACGGCCTCTACTGCGTGGCGCTCGGCGGTGGCCAGGTCAACACCGCCACCGGCGACTTCGTGTTCGGGATCACCGAGGCCTACATGATCGAGGACGGCCGCATCACCTATCCGGTGCGAGCCGCGCAGCTGATCGGGAACGGTCCCGACGCGCTGCGCGCGGTCGACGCCGTCGGGAACGACTTCGAGACGTGGACGGGGATGTGCGGCAAGGACGGACAGAGCGTGCCGGTCTCGGCCGGACAGCCGACCCTTCGGGTGGCCGAGCTCACCGTCGGCGGTACGGCCGCGTGAGTTCCAAAGACTTGTTCGAGATCGCCCGCACCATCGCGGACGCCGCTCGCCCGGGGGAACAGCTCGAGGCGTACGTCGTCCGATCGCGCGAGACCGAGGTGAAGGTCTTCAGCGGCGCGGTCGAGTCGTTGTCCGTGGCCGAGGCCGCCGGGATCGGTGTGCGCGTCATCGCCGACGGTCGTCAAGGAATCGCGTCCGCCGGCTCGCTCGATGCGGATGTGATCACCGAGACCCTCGCCGACGCGCGTGACAACGCCACCTACGGCGCACCCGATCCCGGGTACGGACTCGCAGAACCCCGTGACGTCGAGGATGTGCCGGCGCCGGACCTCGACCTCTGGCGGGACGACGTGTTGGCCACACCCACAGCCGAGAAGGTCGCGTTGGCGATCGCCGCGGACCGTGCGGTCATGGCCGCCGACGCGCGTATACGCGGCGTCGAGTCCACGGACTACGGCGACGCCGCGCTCGAGATGGCGATGGTCGCGTCCACAGGGGTCTCGGCCACGATGGCGCGCACCATGAGTTCGGTCGGTACCTCGGCCATGGCGGGCGAACGCGACGCCACCCAAACCGGCTACGGCTTCGACGTCCGCCGCAGCTTCGGCGAGCTCGATGTGGAACGGGCCGCACGGATGGCCGCGGACCGCGCCACCCGATTGCTGGGCGCGACCCAACCCGCGGGCCGTCGGCTCCCAGTGATCTTCGACCCGATGGTGAGCGCGTCCGTGTTGTCCCTGATCGGTTCGGCGCTGAACGGTGAGGCCGTCCTACGAGGCCGGTCGATGTTCGCGGATCGGTTGGGCGAAATCGTGGGTGCGTCGAACGTGACGATCGTCGACGACCCCACGAACCCCGATGCGTTCGGCGCAAGTCCCTTCGACGGCGAAGGGGTGCGGACGCGTGCCAACACCCTCGTGCGCGACGGCCGCCTCGAACGCTTCCTCCACAACCTCTACACGGCGCGCCGCGCCGGCGCGCAGACAACGGGTTCGGCGGTTCGCAGCTACGCGTCGACACCCGGCGTCGGGGCTCGTGCGCTGCACTTCCTCCCCGGTGCGAAATCGCCCGCCCAGGTGATGGCCTCGGTTCCCGAAGCGCTCTACGTGCAGTCGGTCTCCGGCCTGCACTCGGGGACCAATCCGGTGAGCGGCGACTTCTCGGTCGGTGCCGAAGGGCTGATGGTCCGCAACGGTCAGTTCGCGGAACCGGTACGGGAGGTCACGGTGGCCTCCACGTTGCCGCGGATGCTGCTGGACGTCGTGGAGATCGGCGCAGACCTCACGTGGCTGCCCGGTGGGACCGCGGGCGTCACGGTCCTCGTCTCCGAAATGACCATGGCCGGCGCCTGAGAGTCAGCCTGGCGCTTCCCGTCGGCGTTTGTGGTCCTGAACAGCTGACAGCCGGCGCAAACGACAATCGCTGCGATGGGTGAGTCGCAGCAGCTCCCGTCGGCGTTTGTGGTCCTGAACAGCTGACAGCTGGCGCAAACGACAAACGCTGCGATGGAGCAGCCGGCGCCTGACCGCCTGGGTTCCTCAGGAGGTGCGGGTCCCGCGGCGTTCGAGGATCGCGTCGAGTTCGGCGATGGCGACGAACGGATTGTCGCCGACGCGCACGATTTCCATCCCGAGCGCACGTGCCGCACCCACGTTGTCGGCGTTGTCGTCGAGGAACACGCTGGTCTCGGGAGTCACGCCGAGTCGCTCGCACGTCAATCGGTAGATGTCCGGGTTCGGTTTGCGCATCCGCACGTCCGAGGAGTCGACCACGATCTCGAACAACTCGTCGACGGGAAAGGTCGCGCGCCAGTGGTTGCCCCACTCGGCGACGTTGTTGGTGAGCAGCGCGATTGGCATCCCGGCTGCCTTCAGCTCGCGGGCTCGATGTACTACCGGCCAGTGCACTCCCACCGGCATGTCCGCCATGAACTGCAGGTAGGCGCCCATGTCGATGTCCTGGCCGAGAACGTCGGGGGCACGGGCCGACACTCCGGCGAACCACTCTTCGAGGCTGAGTTCCCCCACCTCGAGTCGGTGCCAGTCGTGGGTGACGGACTCGGTGGGCACCTCGCGTTCGACCGCGTGGATCGCCCCCTCGACCCCGACGTAGGCCTTGTCGCCGAACAGCAACTCGAGCACCGAACCGGCCGGGTACCCCATGCGGGCCTCGAAGTCGCCGATTCCGCGGAACAGGGGACTGGAGAACACGCCGCCGTAGTCGAAAATGACTGCCTCGATCACGGCCGGAGGGTACCCGAGGTGTGGCTGAGCGCTCGGTTCCGCGCGCTCAACGCGTCGCCGGCGCGGCCCGCGCGGCTTCGGGCGGCGCCAGGGCGATGGTGATGGTGCCGGTGCTCGCCGAGAACGCAAGGCGGCTGGCCTGGGCGGGCGTGACCAACACCGTGATCCCTACGGAATCTCCGCTCGCCGCGGTGGAGTCGACCGCCACGACGGTGACACCGGGCGCAATGACGACGGTCGGGTCGCCACCATCGGCGAGCGTCGCGGGATCGAACGTGGCGAGCACGTCGACAACATCGCCGACGGCGGGCCGGATCGCGTGCTCGACGACGAGCCGGACCGCGCGTGAACCGTTCGGGACGACGTTGCTCATCTCACCGCGCGTGCGCGGCGCGAGGTGACGCGCCGTCACCAGGTCGCCGGCGAGCATCGGCGCTCGGACGATCAGACCCACCGCGTCTTGGGTGCGAGTAATCGTGTCGGACTGGGGTGACTCCCCACGGATCTTCTTGGTGCTGAGATCGGTCGTGGTGACCGGTGTGCCGACCGGAAGGTCATGGCGCGCAACGAGCACGGAATGGATCGCGCCGAATGCTTGATCCTGGTGGCGGAGCGACGACACGCTCGCGATGACGGTGTATGCGGTCAGCGCCGCGACGATGAGCGCAGCGAGCCAGAGCATCGCGGCACGTGGAGAACGACGGAACATGGGAACCCCCGGGAATCTCGGATGAACTTCGGGGGAAGTGCGGTGGCCGGGGGCCACGAGGGTCGTCGGCGCGGGTCGTCACCCGCTCGACATCACGCCGATTTCTTGGTCGCAACCTTCTTCGAAGATCCGCCGTCGGACTTCTTCGAGCCGGACCCGCTGTCGGACTTTGTGCTGGATCCGGAATCGGACTTCGAGTCCGAACTCTTGGATTCCGAGCTCTTCGAGTCCGAACTCTTCGACTCCGAGGACGAGTTCGAGGATGAACTGTCCGACTTCTCGCTGCTCCGACGGGAGGAACTCGGGTTGTCCGTCTTGTAGAAGCCGGAGCCCTTCAGCACGATCCCGACGGCCCCCAAGACTTTGGTGAGCTTCCCGCCACAACTCGCGTGGCGTTTGAGCGGCTCTTCACTGAATGTTTGGTACACCTCGAGGTGCTGGTCGCACTTGGAGCAGACGTACTCGTACGTGGGCATCGAACGGGGTGACCTCGTTGAGGGGAACGGGGTGATCAGGGACCATCCATGCTACCCGACGCCCTGGTGGCGTTATATAGGCAGGTGCAACCATTCCCCGCGGCCGCCATCCTCTCGGTGCCGGCCTACCTCCTCGGGACCTTCCCGACGGCGGTGCTCGTCGCCCGGGCGGGTGGCCACGACGTCACGGCCGAGGGGTCGGGCAACCCGGGTGCATCCAACGTGGCTCGCATCATGGGGTGGAAGGCCGGACTGCTGGTGATGGCCGGTGACATGGCCAAGGGCGCGATCGCTTCGGGCGTGGGTCTCGCGGTCGCCGGGCGCGGCGTGGGCTACATCCTCGGCGTGTTCGCAGTGCTGGGTCACACCTATCCGGTGACGCGGCGATTCAAAGGCGGCAAGGGTGTGGCCACCGCCGGCGGCATGTTGGCGGTCCTGAACCCGCTGGTGAGCGCGGTTCTGGCCGTCGTCTGGTTCCTGGCGGCCCGGGTCCTGAAGCTCGCGTCCGTCGGGTCATTGATCGTGGCCATCCTCTTTCCGGTGGGCGTGGTCATCACCGGTCGCGCCGGCTGGGAAATCGGTGTGACCAGCGCAATTGCCGCATTAGTCGTGATCCGCCATCTGCCGAACCTGCGTCGGCTGCTGCGCGGGCAGGAACTCACCACCGACAATCGACCGGGCGAGACGAACGGGCCGGCTTCTGGTTCGAGCTGATCACACCCGGGTAACCCGCGACTGTTCGGCAGTGGTTCGGCGACTGCTTCACGACCTCGCACATCTGGGGTCAACCGGGCCGTACGGCCTGCCGACACACTGCATCTCAGGTTGTACCGTCCAGTTCGTGAGGTCGTCGTCGCAATGACTCAGCGTGTCCGCAAGGCCGTCATTCCCGCTGCCGGGCTCGGAACCCGGTTTCTTCCGGCTACGAAGAGCCAGCCGAAGGAGATGCTGCCCGTCGTCGACAAGCCGTCGATCCAGTACGTGGTGGAAGAGGCGGTCCGCGCCGGCCTGACCGACATCTTGATCATCACCGGCCGCGGCAAGCGCGCCATCGAGGACCACTTCGATC
>JANLTQ010000515.1:0-1775 GCA_031363005.1 Acidimicrobiia bacterium
TCTACGCGCCGGGACTCATGATCGTGCTCACTGTTCTCGCAGTGAACTTCATCGGCGACGGCTTGAGTGACGCGTTCGACCCCCAGAGCGAACAGCACTGACATGGCCGACGACCAACTCGGAGAGCTCACTCCGGTCGCCCCATCGGATCCCGGACCGGATCCGATCACCGACACGAACGGTCCGCTGCTCTCGGTCCGGAACCTGTCGGTCACCTTCAAAACCGACGACGGTCTCGTGCGCGCGGTCGACGACATCACGTTCGACGTGGACGCCAACGAGACGGTCGGGATCGTGGGGGAGTCCGGATCGGGGAAGAGCGTCAGTTCGCTCGCGATCCTCGGCCTCTTACCCAAGTCTGCGCAGATCACCGGGGACATCCGATTTCGGAATCGGTCGCTGCGGGACCTCCCCGAGACCGAGATGGAGAAACTGCGCGGCAACGAGATCGCGATGATCTTTCAGGACGCACTTGCGGCGCTCAACCCCGTGTACACCGTCGGCAAGCAGATCGCCGAGACCATCCGGGTGCACGACCGTGGCGTCGATTCGGCTGCGGTCCGCGAGCGCTGCATCGAACTGCTCGATCTCGTCGGCATTCCGAACCCATCAGAACGAGTGGACCAGTATCCCCACGAGTTCTCCGGCGGAATGCGCCAGCGGGCGATGATCGCAATGGCGATCGCCAACGATCCGGCGTTGCTCATCGCCGACGAACCGACCACGGCACTCGACGTCACGATCCAGGCGCAGGTGCTCGAAGTACTGGAGCGGATCCAAGACCGGACGCGGGCGGCGATCATTCTCATCACTCACGATCTCGGCGTGGTGGCCGGCGTCGTCGAGCGGATGATCGTGATGTACGCCGGCCGTCAGGTGGAGCTCGGCTCGGTCGACGACACGTTCTACACACCCAAGCACCCGTACACCGAAGGCTTGTTGGCTTCGTTGCCGCGCCTGGACCGTCGCTCGGACAAACGATCACGGTTGCACCGCATCGAAGGACAGCCCCCGTCACTGATTCACCTGCCGACGGGTTGCGCGTTCCATCCCCGTTGTCCCCACGCCGAGGTCCCCGGGCGCTGCTCCCAAGAACGACCCGAGCTCCTCGAGGTCGGTGCCGGTCACCGCTCCGCCTGCTTTTTTCCCGAACGGGTCGGCGACCTCGTCGAGTCATCACCATGACCGACCCGATCGGTCCGACGACCGTCGAGACCGACGCGGAGGTCGCGCCCCTGCTCGAGGTGCGCAACCTCGTGAAGACGTTTCCAATTCGCGCCGGCCTCTTCGGCGCGACGGTGAACCGGGTGCAGGCCGTGTCCGGAGTGTCGTTCGCAGTGCCGCGTGGGGAGACGTTCGGGCTGGTCGGGGAATCGGGTTGCGGCAAGTCGACCACGGGGCGATGCGTGCTCCAGCTCACCGCACCCGAATCCGGCGAGATCCGGTTCGAGGGTCGCAATCTCGTCGGCGTCAGCGGACGCGAGCTTCGGCGCCTGCGAGCCAACATGCAGATCGTGTTCCAGGATCCCTACGCCTCGTTGAACCCGCGGATGACGGTGCAGGCGATCATTGCCGAGCCGATGCGCGTGCACGGCACCTGGCGCGGCGGCGGCGCCGAACGAGTCAGAGAGCTGATGGCCACGGTCGGGCTCAACCCCGAACACGTGAACCGGTTCCCCCACGAGTTCTCCGGCGGTCAGCGCCAACGCATCGGCATCGCCCGGGCGCTCGCACTGGACCCGGACGTGATCGTGCTCGACGAGCCGGTCTCCGCG
>JANLTQ010000061.1:0-2173 GCA_031363005.1 Acidimicrobiia bacterium
GGTAGGCCGCGCTTGGTGGGGGTGGGTGGGGTGGCACAACCGGCCCGGGTCCGCGCCGGCGTCGGCGTCGTGGGCGCCGAACCGTCTCGACGTGTTCGCGGCCGACACGACCGGGTCTCTGATCCACAAGTGGGCCGAAGGGCAAACCTGGTCCTCGGGCTGGGAGCGGCTCGCGAACCCCCCGGGAGGTTTCACGGGTGCCCCGACCGCCGCGTCGTGGGGACCCAACCGCGTCGACGTGTTCGTGACCGGCACCAGCGGCACACTTCGCCACCGATGGTGGAACGGCACCGCATGGGACGCCTGGGAGAATCTCGGCGGCCAGCTCGCATCTGCACCCGCCGCTGTGGCCTGGGCGCCGAATCGCCTCGATGTGTTCGGCCGCGCGCCGGATGGCTCCCTGCGCCACAAGTGGTGGAACGGCACGGCGTGGTCGGGCTGGGAGGTTCTCGGCGGTGTCGTCGTCGGTGACCCCGCCGCTGTGGCCTGGGCGCCGAACCGCGTCGACGTGATGGTGCGCGGCTCCGACAACGCACTGTGGCACCGCTGGTGGAACGGCACCGGATGGGGCGTCTGGGAGTCGCTCGGCGGTGTCCTCACCGCAGGTCCTGCCGCGTCGTCTTGGGTCCCGAACCGCCTCGACGTGTTCGTCCGCGGCACCGACAACGCCCTCTGGCACCGCTGGTGGAACGGCACCGGATGGGGCGTCTGGGAGTCACTCGGCGGTGTCCTCACCGCTAACCCCTCCGCGGTGTCGAAGTCGTGGAACCGGATCGATGTGTTCGTGCGCGGCGCGGGCAACACGCTGTATCACCGGGTCTGGGGCTGACTCGCGCGGCCCAAGGGCCACGATGACCGGACGCCCCGCGCAGTCAGCTGCCCGAGCGACTCAGCGCGGCGGGAATCGTGCGGAACAAGATCTTCAGGTCGGTGCGCAAGCTCACGGTCGCCACGTACTCGAGGTCGATGTCCGTGTACAGGTGCATGAGCCCCTCGCCCCGACGCGAGATCTGCCACAGGCCGGTGAGGCCCGGGCGAACCAGATGCCGTTGGTGCTGCCACGGCTCGTACCCCGCGACGATTTCCACCAGCTCCGGACGGGGCCCCACCAGGCTCATCTCGCCCCGAACGACGTTCCAGAGCTGGGGGAGCTCGTCCAGACTCCACTTCCGCAGCTGACGGCCGACGTCGGTGTGACGCGGGTCGGCCTCACTTTTATGGGTCATCCGGCGATCGACCGGGACCTCCGCCCGCTGGCTCCGCCGGTCGGCGCGCATGGTCCGAAATTTGAGCACATCGAACGCTTCTCCGTTGAGCCCACAGCGACGTTGACGAAACAAGACCGGGGTGCCGATACGCACCCGCACTGCGACCGCGACGGCGGCAATGATCGGGCTGGCCACCACCAGCATGACCGCACCGACGCTGCGGTCCATCGCCGGCTTGCCCACCCGGACGTAAAAACCGCGCGGCGGGGCGACGAACGAGAGGTGGGACGCGGCTTCGTGCGGCTCCCGCTCAAGAGGCTCGGGACTCATTGCCGGTTTTCTCGACAGCATCAACCCACAACCTGATTCGGAATTCCGGGAAAACGCGAGGTTAGGAGACGCGAAGAAGGCGGCCGGCTCAGCCGACCGCCTTTCATCTTCGCGAAACACATTCGACTCAGGCGTGCACCTTGCGGCGCGACTGGCGCACGAAGACCGCTCCAGCAGCAACGGCGCCGACGCCGATGACGGCCAGGCCCATGGCGTCGCCACCCGTGAACGGTAGCGTTGCGGCCTTGGTGGCCGTCTTGGCCTCGACCTGCGAACCCGGGTCACCCGGGTCCTTCGGATCCGACGCAGGCGAGACATCACAAGAGTTCGGGTAGCACGGCGTGGCGTGGGGCCAGGATGACGAAGCCGCAGATCGCACCCGCGATCGCGCCACCAAGGTGACCGCCGACGGAGATTCCCGGGATCGTAAAGGTGATCACCAGGTTGAGGATCAGGATCGTGCCGATGCCGGTCTTGAAGACGTTGACGCCCCGCCGATGCAGACCGATTGCCGCTGCGGCCATCAATCCGAAGACAGCTCCAGAAGCGCCCCCGGTCAGGCCGTTCGGTTGCAATATGAGCGCGCCGAGCGAGCCGGCGAGGAGACTGGCGAAGTAGAGCAGCGCGAAGCGAAC
>JANLTQ010000654.1:0-8908 GCA_031363005.1 Acidimicrobiia bacterium
CGACCTCGAACCCGACCTCGCCGGCCCATAGGCCGATTCGCCAGTCGAAGGTCTGACCCGTCCACTCCGACGCAGGGTTGTCCGGATCGTCATAAGTCGACACGAAGCGCCACATGACGCGGATAGCAGGTTCGAAGGCGACGACCTCGAACTGCATTGGAGACTCGAGGCCGTGGTCGAAGACCACGTGCCCGCCGACGTCGGTCGACGCTCCGCGTCGCAGATCAAGGGGAGCGTTCGGTCAGGCGACTTCGCTCCTCTGAGCTCATCTCGACGCAGAACTCGTTGGCCTCGGGGTCGGCCATGGTGACCCAGCCCGTTCCGTCGGCACGACGATGGTCGGCGGCGACGGTGGCACCGAGCGATACGAGGCGCGCGACTTCTGCGTCGCGGGTGCGGTCGCTCGGCTGAAGATCGAGGTGCACTCGGTTCTTGGCGCCCTTCTTGTCGGGAACCCGAACGAAGAGTAGGGGTGGCCCGTCACCAGGATCGACGAGTGCCTCGGGATCGCCCGGTTCATCGTCATCGGCCAGAGGCACGCCGAGCACATGGGACCAGAACAGTCCGAGCTCATAGGGATCAGCACAATCAATGGTGATGTGCCGGACGCGTGAAGACATGGCGACCGCTTCGTAGCGCACCGCGGGCCCGAGATCGACATCTGCTGGGTCCACCTCTGGGATGGCCGCACTCCGATCGAAGAGAGACGAGGCGCGCCCTCGATGACGCGGTGCGCACCGGCAAAGTCCTCCACGTCGGGATTTCCGATACCCCGGCGTGGGTCGTCGCCCAGGCCAACACGCCCTCATCCGGCTCTGAACCCAACCCGGCAAGTCGTGCCACATTCGTGCCACGACGGTCCGGAATCCAGGGCGATCGCCGGACGTCTCGGGACCCGCTGGTATCCGAGCCTTACCTTCAGACGACGAGCGCGAGACCGGCAGCGACCGTTCACAGCCCCTTCGGGAACTGTTCTGGGTAGAGGTAGGACGCGATGCCGATGAACGTCCAGAGCGCGCTCTGCGCGGACACGTTGTCGCTGTTTGACGCGACGACGATCGTGGCCTTCTCCTCGGGGAGGTAGAACATCGCGGTCGCGTATCCGAGGATGCCGCCGTCGTGACCGAGGAACCCGTTGAGGTTGGTGATCCCCATGCCGTAGGAGATCGTGAGCTTCGGCGTATCAACGATCGCACGGGTCCGGAGCCGCTCCCGCTGCAACGCCTTGGGGAGCAGCGAGCCGGTCCCGAGTGCGACAGCCCACCGGTGGAGATCCTCGACCGTCGAGATCATCGCGCCGGCGCCACCGGCGACACCGGGATTGCCGAGGGTGACGTCGCGCGGGCCTCCGAGCGGTTGGGACAGGTAGCCGTGGCTGAACGGCTCGGGCATTGAGTCGGTGGTCGGGTAGCTGGTGGCGTCGAGTTCGACCCGGTCGAGGATTCGCTTCTGGATGACCTCGCCGAGCCGCATGCCGGTGACCTTCTCGGCGATGAGCTCCAGGAGCACGTAGTTACTGTCGGAGTAATGGATGTCGGTCCCCGGCGCGAAATCCGGCGTGTGTGCACGCACGATGGCCAAGGCGTCCTGCGCGGTGAATGGGAACTGCGGATCGGCGAAGTAGTCGGTGAGGAAGGTCTCATCCTCGGTGTAGGAAAACACGCCGGCCGTCATGTTCATCAGCTGCGCGACCGTGATCGTGTCGCCGTTCGGAATGTCGGAGACGAACTCGGAGAGATGCGCGTCGAGCGCGAGTTGCTTCCTTGCGACGAGCTGCAGGATGGCCGTGGCCGTGAATGACTTGGTGATGCTCGCGATGCGGACGTGGTCGTCGCTCGCGATGGTCGACGCGGGCTGCGCGAGGTTGCCGGTGCCGTAGCCCTTGAGCAGCGTGCCGCGCTTCGGATCCCAGACGCCGACCACCATGCCGGGAACACCCGCACCGTTCTTGGTGGCGCTGACGATCGCATCGATCGCGCGAACGGTCCGCTGGTCAAACCGCTTCGTCTTTGCGGCGCTCGCAGTGTTGATTCCGGGAAGTCCGGCCGCCAGGGCTGATGCGACGAGCACCGCAATGGCGACGGTCATGCGACGAAGACGGCTCATGGTTTCCTCCTGTGGGGGTTGATCGACGACAGCAAGCCCGAGGGCCTGGTTGTTGAGCGGCATCTGGTTGCGGCGCACCCGCTGAACGCGCGGGCGTCACCTGTGATGAGGCAACGTTCGAGAACCAGCGGGCGCATCCTTTCGCAAGTGTGGCGACCCCGGTTGAACTTGTCAGTCACAACGGTGACAGCGATGCGTCCCCTCCCACTGAGAGTCGACGCAGCCCCATTCGATCCACCAGCTCGATGCTCGTACCCGATCCCTCGACGCGGAGCAGTCCATCGCGTTGGAGCTCGCCGAGCACCCGATTCAAGGACTGACGGGCCACGCCGAGCAGCGTGGCGAGCTCGGTCTGGGTCATGCCGAGTTCCACGCGATGGTCGAACACCCAATCACTCGCATCGCCGACGCGGAACAGGCCCTGACGGGCTTCGTAGCGTGCGCGCCGGGCCAGCCCGCCACCTCACGCCGCGCTGGCTCGGGGAGTGCGGAGAACAGCTGCCAGGCGGCGAGGTGCGCGTGGATCGGCGCTTCTGAGAAGTCGGGATCGGCCGGCGGGAAACTCACATCGTCACCCCGTGCCACCGGGGCTCGCCACGACGGCGCTACGTATCGGCGCGCCCCGAATTTGTCGGCACGGCTCGGTGCTCGGAGTGATGTGGGGCAACCGAAGACCGACGTGTCCACGGCCGTCATCGTAGGGAGGATTCGCGCTGGGCGTAGCGTGGGGCATGGCGTGGGACCGAGAGGCGGGAGGCTCGCTCGGTTCTGGGATGAACTCGTCGAGGACTGAACGAGCACTTCGTGAGCGGCTCGACATGCTCCGATGAGTTCGCGGTCCGGCCGACGTCTCCATTCATGAGAAGAGTGTTTCCCGTTGTCCTCGAGGAGCAGATGATGTCTACCCACGATGCGAATCTCGGGCGCGAGCCTGCCGCCGTCCCGCCGATCGTCGACCAGACCACCTGGGAGACGGCACTCGCCGAGCTACGCACCCGCGAGAAAGCGGCAACTCGAGAACTCGACGCCATCGCCGTGGCTCGCCGACGGCTCCCTATGGTGGAGTTGCCCGACTACACGCTCGAAGGAGCCGACGGTCCGGTCCGGCTGGCAGACGTCTTCGAAGGCAAACCGCAGCTCATCGTCTACAACCACATGTGGCACGCCGGCGAGGAATGGCAATGCTCGGGCTGCACCGGGTTCACCAGCCAGTTCACCCGGCTCGAGTTCCTCGAGGGCTACGACGCCCGCTTCGTCATCGTCACCCAGGGTCCGATCGACGAAGCCCTCGCGTACAAAGCCAGAGTGGGCAACAAGATGGAGTGGTACTCCACGGCGAACAGTCCCTTCGGTACCGACATGGGCGCGCCCCCCGAAGGCGGCTTCCAAGTGAACGTCTTCTTCCGGGTGGGCGACACCGTGTACCGGACCTACAACACCCAGGGTCGCGGCACCGAACAGCTCAGTCACTCCTTCCCCCTCATCGACCTCTTGCCCTACGGACGTCAAGAAGAGTGGCAGGACTCGCCCGAAGGCTGGCCGCAGTCGCCCACCTACAGCCGATGGGCGCAGTCCGAGGCCTTTGCGCAATACGCCGACCACACCTGAACACACCCGCAGGCGCGTTCAGGCAGCCCCTGGCCCCGCCGCGCGCAGCACGTAGCGAGCGTCGAAGCCGTCATCGGAATACTCGGCCGCCTCCAGCGTGAACCCGGTGCGGTCGAACATCGCCTCGAGGAGCCAGCTGAAGGTTGAATGTTCGTCGCGGACGTGCTCCTCCATCTCCCACCGGGCCCACGCACCTTCGACCTCATCACCAGACGGTGCGCACCAAGACTCGATGTGTTGATCGGCGTCGTCGGGGTCAAAGCTGTAGACGACGTCCCACAGCCGAAAGATGCCGCCCGGTCGCAGCATGCTGCGCACCTGACGCAGCGCCATCACTTTCCAGAAGTCAGGGAGGTGATGGAGCGCATAGCGGGAGTAGACGATGTCCGCCCGCTCGCCGAGATGCTCGTACGTCAGGAACCCGGCGGCGGCAATCTCGACGTTGTCGAGCTCGGCGTCCTGAAGTTTTTCGTGGAGGCGTTCACGCATCACGAGTGACACGTCGACGGCCACCACCCGTCGGCATTCCGATGCGACGGCTAACACAAACTGGCCGGTGCCACAGCCCAAATCGACCACGACCGACGAAGCATCGAGACCCCAAGAGCCTAGGAACGCGACCTCGGCCGCGGCTTCGGAGTCCATCTTCCGGTCATAGCGCTCGACGTGCTCGACATCGAGGTTCTCGCGACCGGCGCTCTGAACTTCGTCGAGCAGCCAACCGGGTCGTGGACCCCGCTCAACCGGTCGCATGAGCTCATCATGCCAGCGCGGGGGTCTTCCCCGATCACCGGACCACCCGTGACCGGGCCGTGGTGCTTGCGTGGCCAGTCGGCGCGCTCCTCGAATGTCAGTCGAACGGCCGCTGTTCGGCGCCGACGGCCCACGTGCTGAAGTACTGGCTGTTCGCGCCGTACGCCATCGCCAGCGCGACCTTGGCACCGTCGACTTGGTGTTCGCCGGCAGCACCACGGACCTGGTTCGCGGCTTCCGCGAACCGCAACAGTCCCGACGCGCCGATCGGGTTGCTCGAGAGCACTCCGCCCGAGCAGTTCACCGGGAAGGACCCACCGAGCTCGGTGGAGCCGTCGTCGATCATGCGCCAGCCGTCGCCCTCTTCGGCGATACCAAACGCTTCCAACCAGATCGCCTCGTGCCACGAGAACGGGACGTAGAGCTCGGCCATGTCGATCTGTTCGCGCGGATTCGTGATGCCAGCCTGGGCGTAGACGTCCGCCGCGCACACCATGGCGGCGGCGGGACGAACCGGATCACGACCAGGGAAGCTCGGCGGCTCCGAGCGTGACGATGCGCCGAGGATCCACGCCGGTAGCCGTCCCGCCGCGGCAGCCGCATCTCCACCGGCTTCGTCGGTGAGAACCACCGCGCACGCACCGTCGGACGACGGGCACGACTCGAGAAATCTGATCGGGTCCCACATCATCGGGGACGCCTTGACCTTCTCGATCGAGATGTCCGCTATCTGAAGGTGCGCGTACGGGTTCTTCAACGCGTTGAGCCGGTCCTTGACCGCAACTTTCCAACCGATGTGCTCGGGCGCGCCACTGCGATGGATGTAGGACCGGATGAACGGGGCGAACGCACCGCCTGCGCCCAAGGACGCGCCCTTGCCGCTACCGAGCGCGAACTGCGCGTTGCCTTCGGACTGCTTCTCGAATGCGACCGCCAACACGGTGCGGTGCTTCCCGGCCTGCACGTGCGAGGCCGCGACGATCGCAGTGGTGCCGCCGACCGATCCCGCGGTGTGCACGCGGAACATGGGCTTGCCCACCGCGCCGAGCGCGTCCGAGAGATACAGCTCGGGCTTCATCACGCCCTCGAAAAGATCCGGCGCCTTACCGAGCACCACCGCGTCGATGTCGGCGAGCGTCATCTCGGCGTCGTCGAGGGCGCGGAACACCGCCTCCCGAACGAGACCACCGAACGACACGTCGAGCCGACGGGACTTGTGGTGGGTCTGACCCACACCGACGACCGCACAGGGAATCGAACTCATGAGCGATCCTCCACGAGACAGAGCAGGTTTTGTTGCAGGCACGGACCCGACGTCGAGTGCGCGAGGGCCCGGGTGCCGCCACCGAAGATGTGATCGGCGGCGTATCCGATGCGGCACAAGCCGCTGGCCATGATGGGGTTGGCGCGCAACGGCCCTCCCGATGGGTTGATCACGACGTCGTCACCGAGATCGAGCACGTAAGCCAGCAACAACTCCTCGTGGGTGAACGCGGTTTGGAGTTCGGCGACCTCGACGGGCGCGCCGCGCAGGCCCACCGCGTCGGCGGCGATGCGCACGGACGGGGAATCGTCGAGGGCGCGGAACGACGGGTTGTGACACTCGGTCCGGTGATCCATGCCGGTGATGTACGCCGGGCGCTCCACCAGCTGCCGGGCTCGGTCTCCGGTGGCAATCACCATCGCGGCGGCGCCGTCGGTGATGGGCGGCACGTCGTGGCGACGCAGCGGCGTGCGGAGATACTCCTCACCGAGCAGCGCGTCGACGTCACCCTTCCCCCGAGCGCGGACGGCGGTCTCGGCCATCGATCGCTCGGTCGCGATGCCGGCGTCAATCACGGCACGCGCTTGGAGCGCGGCGAAGGTGAGCGGGTCCGCGCCGAGCGGCGCGAGGAAATACGGATCCATCTCCATCGGGTAGATCAGCGCCGGATCGCCGGTGGACGACCGACCCGAGCCGGTGACGACCGCGATCTCGATGTCGCCCTCTTGCAAACGAAGCCACGCTTCGTAGAGGGCCCACGCGCCGTCCATCTCGACGTGCGAATCGCGCTTCGGCGGCCACGCGCCGATCGCGTCGAGGTTCGACACGAACGAGAACGCTTGGCCGGTGACGTAGTCACAGCTGCCGAGGCACGTGAAGTCGATGTCGGCGCGAGTCAGACCGAGCGGTGTGATCGCGTCGGTGATCGCGTGGAGGAGCATCTGGGTCTCGGACTGCTCCGTGTGGCGCACGAACGGCGTGTGCGCCCACCCGATGATGGCAATGTCGGTCGAGGTCGTCATTTAGAAGATCCGGTTCACGAGGTCGGGGTCGTCGATATCGGGTTCGCCGTTCGGCATCCAGCCGATCAACCGGCCGTAGGTGCCGCCCATGGCGCCACCGTCGTCACTGTCCTCCGCGGGCGAGGCCCACACGGCCGCGACCCGCTGGCCCACGCGGACGTCGGCCGCGGGGAGTTCGATCACCGGTTGATAGCTGAGGATCACGTCGCTGTCGTCGAGCAGCACGAAGGCCCGGACGAACGGTTCGGTCTCGGTCTGGCCCGGATACTGCACCGGCGTGACGATGGCGAAGTTTGTGATCGTGCCGACGTCGGACAGATCCACTTCGTTGTCCTCGCCGAGCTCGACCGCGTCGATCGGGCAGTAGCCCCGACCGCCGGCATAGGCCCGCTCGCACACTGGGCATTTCTGCCCCAACAGCCGTTTCTCCTGTGACGCTTCGATGACGCGATCCGCCGAGACCGGCACCGGGTTTCGGTACGTAATCGACGCTTCGTAGTCCATGCGCGTGACCGGCTCGCTCGCCGGTCCCGCGTCGGTGCCTTCGATCTCGGCCGACTCACCCGGCACGAAGCACACGATGTCCGTGATTGCGCCCACCCGCGTGCCTCGCCATCGCGGCGCAACTCGCACACCCACGCTCATCGCGTCAGGCGAACCCGCGTCGACGGCGTGGAGCAACGGAGTGGTCGCGCCGTCCAGGCGAATGAATGCGAACGCAAACGGGTGCCCCAGCGGGTGCTGCGCCGAAGGGTTCGGCACCCACGTCCAGGACTCGACTGAGCCGATCGGACCCACTTCGACGAGGTCGCCGCTCAACTCGGCGCCGGTCCGGGGATCCCACTCCATCGGGGGCACCAGCACGGCGTCTCCCGACCGCGTGCCGAGAATCCGCATCTCGGTGAGCGCGGTCATGAACGCACCGACGACCGGCCCGAGGGACCGGCGGTACGGAAAGGTGATGGTGCTTTCGACCAGGCGGGCCACGCCAGTTGCTCCCGTGTCGGCGACAGTGGGGCGGGACAGTACTGCGATCGACCGCGCCGGGTCGGCGACACCGTTCGCCCGGTCCGGCTCGCGGCCTACGCTGCATGCTCGCCCGAACGAAATGGAGTTGTGCATGACTGCGCCGGTACCACTGGTCGACTATCTCGTCCTTGACGACACGCCGCATCTGCGCGCGCACGAGTGCGTGAACTGCGGCGCGCGGTACTTCGACCGGCGCAACGGGTGTGCGTCATGTTTCGGCACTGAGTTCCGTGACGCACGGGTTGCGACCGACGGTGAAGTGCGCGCGTTCACGATCGTTGCCTACGCCGCGCCGGGAATCGTCACTCCCTTCGTCGCCGCGGTGGTGGACTGCGGTGGCACCAGCGTGCGCGGCAACCTCATCAATGTGGAGCCGGACCCGGAACACGTGGAGCTCGGGATGAAGGTCCGACTCGCGACCTACGTGGTGGGCACCGACACCACCGGCGCCGAAGCCATCGGGTTCGGCTTCGAGCCGGCCAACCAACCGTGAAGAGTGAAGCGGGACCCGGCTGCGATCGCAGCCGGTACGCCAGCGGAACGTGGCCCGTCCGGCCCGGTCCGCAGGACCAAGAGGACTGTGTGATGTCTGACGCGGTTTGGATTCTCGGGATTTACATGACCAAGTTCGGCAAGCGGCCGGACGACGACACCGTGGACCTCGCGGCCGAGGCCGCGCAGCACGCGCTCGCTGACGCCGGCGTGACCATGGCCGACATCGGCGTGCTGGCGGCCGGCAATCTCATGGGCGCTGCGGGCGGCATCGGCCAGGCACTCCAGAAGCAGATCGGCCAGACCGGGATCCCGGTGTACAACGTGGCCAACGCGTGCGCGACCGGCGCCACTGCGCTGCGCACCGCGATCATGGCGATCAAGGCCGGCGAGTGCGACTACGGACTCGCGGTCGGCGTCGAGAAGTTGTCCGGCGTCGGATTGCTCGCGGGCGGGAGCCGCGCTGCGGACAAGGACGAGTGGACGCCGCGGGGTCGCTACGGCGCCGTCGCGGGTGTGGACGGTCGGATCGGCACCGAGACCATGCCGGGCGTGTTCGCACAGGTAGGGATGGAGTACGGGCACAAGTACGGCGGCACCAGTTTCGAACTCTTCGCCAAGATCTCGGAGAAGA
>JANLTQ010000668.1:0-2025 GCA_031363005.1 Acidimicrobiia bacterium
CTCGACGTGACCGTCGGCCCCGGGGTAGGTGGCGTGCGACGGCGCGTCTTCGACGCGAACGGGGACGGTGGTGGGGAGGCGTCCACCCGGTTCCTTGTCGCCGAGCAGGACGTCGGCGAGGGCGTTGCCCCACTCCTCGCCTGGCAACCAGCACTGGAGAACCGCCGCGGGCAGGTCGGCCCAGTCCATGGAAACCGGCGAGCCGGCGTTGACCACGACGATCGTGCGCGGGTTCGCGGCCACGACGGCACGCACGAGCGCATCTTGCTGGCCGGGCAGATCCATCGAGTCCCGGTCCTTGCCCTCGGTGTCGAGCGTCGGACCGGTACCGACCACCACGATGGCGACGTCGGCGTTGCGCGCGGCTTCGGCCGCGTCGGCTAAGGCGGTTGCCGGCGTCGGGGGAACTGCGCCGAGTTCGAGACCGCTGACCTTTGCCGGTGATCCGCCGGAGAACTCGATCTCGAGCGGATAGTCGCGCCCGGCCTCCAACGTCCGGACGGCCCGAATCTCCTTGCTCCCGAAACCAAAGAAGGATGCACCCGGCTCGCGCTCGGTCCAGGCGTCGAGGAGGACGTCGCCGTCGAGGGTGACCCGACACGCGCCCGTCGTGGTCAGACCGAACGTCCAGACGCCACCTTCCTCGACGCGCACCGTCCCGATGAGACGGGCCGAGAACTCGCGTGCATCGATGTCGTCGTGGATGTCGCCGAGCCACATGGCGCGGCCGGTGCGCAGCGATGCCTGCACGACCGGTTCTCCGCTGCAGTCCGGTGATGCGAAGACGTCCATCGCGATCCGGTCCGCAAGCCCAGACTGGTCGAGGAGCGGGATCGTGTCCGTAGCGGCGGGACCGCGTGCGAAGGTCACGGTGGCGGCGTCGCGGAGCGCTGCGGTCAGCCCGGCGCGCGGGGTCACCGGCGGATGGGGATCCAATGCGGCACTGCCGCCACCCATGATCCACGCGGCGTCTGCGGGGGTGCCGATGAGCGCGACCGAACCGAGCGTGGACCGGTCGAGAGGAAGAACGCCATCGTTGCGGAGGAGCACGAAGCTCGCGGCTTCGACGTCACGGATGAGCGCGCGGTGACGCGGGTCGTCGTGACTTGCCGGCGGACCGTTGCCGACGCCGTCGGCGGCACCCGTCCGCTGCGCGAGGACCCGCAATCGCTCCACCATCGTCTCGACGGTCTCGGTACTCACCGCTCCGTTGGCCATCGCGTCCACGAGCGCGTTCCCGAACCACTGCGGCGGCCCGGGCATCTCGAGGTCGAGCCCGGCATTGGCGGCCGGCGCGGTGCTGTGGGTGCCGAACCAGTCCGAGATCACGAACCCGTCGAAACCCCATTCGTCACGCAACACGGTCGTCAGCAACCACTCGTGCTCGCTGCAGTAGGTGCCGTTGAGCTTGTTGTACGCGCTCATGATTCCCCACGCACCGGCCTCCTTCACCGCCGCCTCGAAGGGCACGAGGTAGAGCTCTCGCAGCACGGCTTCGTCGACGTCGGAGCTGATGGTCATGCGCTCGAACTCGGAGTCGTTGGCCACGAAATGCTTCACGGTGGTGCCGACGCCCACCGATTGCACACCGCGCACGAACCCGACGGCGAGCCGGGCGGTGAGGTACGGATCCTCGGAGTAGCACTCGAAGTTGCGGCCCGCGAGGGGATGGCGGTGCAGGTTCACCGTTGGCGCAAGGAGGACGTGCGCGCCCTTGGTCCGTGCTTCTTCGCCGATCGCAACGCCGATGGCTTCGACGAGTTCGGGATCCCACGTGGCGCCGAGGGCAGTCCCGCACGGGAAGCACGCGCTTGGGACACCGGTGAAGCTCGGGCCGCGCGCGCCGTTCGGTCCGTCAGTGACGCGCATCGGGGCCAGACCGTGCTCCGGGATACCGGGCGTGTTCCAGAGGTCGATCCCGGCGACGGCCGCCGCCATCTGCTCGACGGTCGGCCCCGATGCATCGTCAGTCATGGGGGTTGTTTAGTTGTCCTGCCTACCTGATGGCTCGTCCGCTCGTGCTCC
>JANLTQ010000676.1:0-6523 GCA_031363005.1 Acidimicrobiia bacterium
CATCGAACAGGTGGATCTTGCGGTAGGTCGCAATGACCTCGCCGCCGGCGTCGATGAGGCACGACGTGTTGTGAAGGTGATCACCGTCTCGCGTGCTCCGCTCGGTGATGCTGCCGGCAAGGAGCGCGATCCGGTGTTTCATCGCTTGCTCGCACGCCCAGGTGATCGTGCGACCGTCGAGTGGCTCCGCGCCCTCGCGAATCTGCGCGCCGCTTCCCCAGAGGTTGAACAACTCGGGAAGGGCGATGAACTCTGCGCCCGCGCCGACTGCTTCGGCGATGAGGCCGGCTGCGATCTCGAGATTCCGTTCTTTCTCCGACGTCGAACACATCTGAATGGCCGCCACTCGCATGACCGCCGACCCTACCGGCGCTGACCCTGACCCTCCATCAGCGACGGCCCGCGTGCTCGAGCACTCGTCCCCTCTCGACTTCTGTGCACTTGGGGGAGCCGGCGGCGCCCAAAGTGCACAGAAGTCGCCGGGTTGCTACCCCTTAGGGGCGGACATCGAGGCGACGGCTTCCTCGAAGCCGCCCTCGGGAGGTGCGTCGTCCGGGCCGTACACCATGGAGACCACACCGGTTGCGAACGTTTCGGCCGACAGCAGTTTGAGCGGGATCGCCTCGCCCGTTCCGAACAGCCGCATGCCAGTGCGCACGACGATCGGGTGCACGAGCAGGTGCAACTCGTCGAGAAGGTTCGCCTCGAGGAGCTGACGGACGATCGACGGGGATCCGCTCATCGCGATGTCGCCGCCAGGTTCATTCTTGAGTGCCCTGACGGCTTCGACGAAGTCGCCGCGGAGTTGCTCCGAGTTCCGCCAGGTGAAGTGGAGGTCCTGGTTCGACACCACGACCTTGCGGGCATCACCGAGCTGCTTGGCGAACGCCGCGTCTTCCTCGCCGGCTGCTTCGCGGTCGGGCCAGGCCCCGGCGAAGCTGTCGTAGGTCACGCGGCCGATGAGCATCGTGTCCGCGCGATCGAAGATGCCCCCGACCGCCGCTCCCATCTCCTCGTTGAAGTAGGGGAAATGCCATTGGTCCGGAGCCTCGACGACCCCGTCCAGCGAGATGAACATGCCCGCAATGATCTTCCTCATGACGTTCCCTCCGGGAGTGATGCGATGGCCGCTTACTCACTGAGACGACGTCGGCACGTCAGACTCATCGGCGATGTGAAAAATGCATTCGATATCTCGGTTGCGGTCCGTCGCCCGTGCAGACGGTTACCGATCAGGGTGGGGCGAGGCAGGGCAGGCCGTTGCAGGTGTCGACGAGAACGCCGCCGGTGCGGAGGAAGTCGGACTTCTGCTGTTGCGCGGCGGGGGTGCGGCGCGGATTCTCGTGCGGGTCGTTGCCGTACGCCGGTTCGCTGGGCGCGACGTTTCCGAGCGGCGGCGCCGGGTTGCCGCTGTCCCAGTAGACGATCGCCGAGCCGTTCCAGGGCAGGAACGAGATCGGCGTGATCCCCCAGAACGGGACGACGTCGAGACTGCGACCCGGCGCGAGACCCGGTAACAGGATGCGGGCTCCGACGGTGCGGGCTGCGACATCCGCGGTCACGTTCGCAACCTGGTGATCGCCGAACGCGACGTCGTAGAGCACCTGATGCCGGGGCGTACCGGGATACGGATCGTCGGTGATGTGCTGCGCGTACCCGTTGGCCTCGGAACGGTCCCACAACATTTGCACGACCGAGAACCAGAGGATGCGGTCGAACTCGTCGGGGTAGCTCGGGTTGAGGATCGCCTTGTACGTCTCGAAGTCCGAGCTGCGTTGCAACAGCGTGGAGTAGTTCATCCCGGGAACGCCGAGGACGGCGCGAGTGAAGTCCGTGGACAGCGAAGTGAGCGCACCGCCGAGGATGCCACCCTGACTGTTGCCGTCGTAGAAGACGCTGCCGTCGAGGACCGGCGTGGAGGCCGCGCCCAACCGGAACGCAGCGTTCGACGCGAACCCCGCCGGGCTCTTCACGAGCCGCGCCAGGAAGAGCTGGTTGAGAAATCCCTGCTGCGTTCGGTCGGCGACCTTCGGAAAGTTGGACACGTCCTGCAACGTCTGCACCGCGATGCCGATGTCTTCACCGGCGAAGCCGCTCCAGTTCGTCGCGCAGTAGACCATGCGATGCACGTCGGCCATCGTGCGGACGTTGCCGGCGTTCACCTCGCCGTTGCTGCCGAGCAGACCGTGGCCGTAGATCGCACCGCGGCCGGCCAAGACGGGATCGCTCCCCGCGCTGGAGACCGAGCGCGGGATGTTGCAGATGAACCCGGCGGTGAAGTTGCCGTTGCGGATCGGAAGCGCGTCGGGACCCGGGTTGGCGGCGTACTTGAACTGGTTGCCGGGTGAGCCATCGCCGGTCAGATAGTTCGGAACCGTGAACGTCCCGGTCACGCGCCGGAAGATGCGATCGTCGACGTTGTCCTGCGTGTTCGTCACCGTGAACGCCGGCGCTCCACCGTTGAGGGACGCGAACGCGTCGTCACGAATGTGGAGCATGCGCCCGGCAATGTTCATCTCGCTGGCGACGGTGAAGTCCCACGCGAGGTTGAGATTGTCCCGTTGGACACCGAACCGAGCGAGATCGGCGAACAGGCGGTCCATGTGCGGACGACGTGCCTCGATCGCCGGAGTGAAGGTGGGGATCCCATCTCGGTAGAGCGAGAAACCGCGCTCGGCTGAGATCGGTGCACCGGCTCCATTGCGGAGGTTCCGCATCGCGACGATGAAGCGGTGGCCTTCGGGCAGGTTCTTCGCAACGCGCACGATCAACGAGCGTTGGTCGACCGGGTCAGCCTGCGCATCGAGCTCGGACCAGATCGGCCACTGCTCACCCGTCGCGGCGTCGATGAGCACGATCGGTTGGCTCGGCTGGAGCGACGCGCCGATGTTGGTGATCGGGGCGGCACCGGTCTGGACCAGATCGAGGCCCGGGACGTAGGTGACGATCATGGCGCCGGGACTGAACCCGTCGTTGCGATTCCATTCCGTGGGATCGATCGGCACGTTCGCCGAGTTCGATGGCATGGCGCGCACGTCGAAGTGCACCCTCCGGCCGGTCGCAGTCGTTGCATCCGCGACGGTGAAGAAGTCGTTCGGGAACGGCATCAGACACTTGCGAGTTGCGATCGGGTCGCACCGGTCCGCGGTTGCAGTGTCGACGTTCGGCTCCCATGAGACGCTTGCGAACCCGCTCTCGCGCCTGGTCCCGTCGCGGCGGTACGCGCGAGCGCGGATGGTCACGAGTCCGGGGGTCAGGTCACTAGCGTGCAGCGTGGTCGTCGCACCGGTCGCGTCGCGGGTGAGCCGACTACCGGGCAGGTCGGTCGTGGCCGCAGGCTCAGGCCAGCCCGAGATGATCGAGACCTTCAGCGTGGCCGGATCCAGGTTCGCGTCGAGGCGAACGTTCAGGTTCACGTCGCCGGACGCGGGCGCCTGGGTTGCGTTCGTGGGCGCCAGAATGTGGACGCCGGAGGGCTTCGCTAGCCCGTGGCCGGGGAACCATTGTCCCGGGACCCGGCAGCCGGCCAAAGCCATGGCGCCGACGACTGTGATTGCGCTGACGCGCCGAACTGAAATCATCTGCGATCGTCCCCCCGTGGAATCTTGGCGCAGCGTATCGACGCGCGGAGCGTGGCCGCCAGGACTGTTCGCCTCACCCTCCGCAGCCAAGTCCCTCTGCACTGGTGACCGTTCGATGGCTGAGGCCGCCCGTAGCGGCCTCAGACGCCAAACGCTCGGGACGAAGCAAGGGTCAGGCCGGCTCGGGTTGTTCGGCGCGGCGGGCGAGGGACTTGGCAATATCGGTGAGCACGTAGCGGATCAGGGCGCGCATGACGACGGCGGTCCCCGGATACTTCTGATCGAACTCGCCGTGCCAGGAGATCAGGGTGCCTCCGGCCTCGGGCGTCAGCGTGACGTCGGCGCGGTAGTTCGAGATCGGCAGCCCGCTCAGCAGCACGTACGCAAGGTGATGCGGCGGATCGAAGACCACAACCTCTTCGCGGCTCCCACCTCCGGCCCGTCCGAAATCGCGGATGGCCCCGACGCCGTCCGGGGTCGGCGTTCCCTCACGCTCCAACCGGGTGCGGGTCAGGCGCGTCCACGAACCCCAAGAGCCAGCGTCCGCGAGCCATCGCCACACCACTTCCGGCGTGGCATTCGCGTGGCGTGTGACGTCGACAATGTGCTGGCCCATTCCTGGAACCTACCGACCGGTCCACGTGGGCGTTCGACCGTCGCGCGCTGCCTGCATACCCTCGCGTGCATCCTCCGTGGTGGCGACGACGCGGCGCATCGATTCACCGAAGCGCACCGAGTCTTCCCACGGCAGGTTCGGACCACGAGCGGCCATCTCCTTGATCGCGCGTTGGGCGAGCGGCGCGCCGACGACCAACCGATCCGCCAAGGCACGCGCCTCGTCCATCAACGTTTCGCGATCGACGACGCGCCACACGAGGCCCATATCCTTCGCGTCGGCGGCGTTGACGCGTTCGCCGGTCAGCAACAATTCCATGGCATTCGACCAGCCGATCCGGCCGGGCAATCGCATCGCGCCGACGATGGTCGGCACACCGAGCCGGACCTCGGGAAAACCGAACTCGGCATCCTCGGCGGCGATCACGAAGTCACAGCGCAGCACCGCGGTCAACCCGTAGCCGAGGCAGTAGCCCGGCACCGCGGCGATCGTCGGCTTCCAGATCTCGAGGCCGCTCTCGAAGGAGTTGATCGTGGGGATCTCCCAGAACGTTCCCGGCCACTCGCCCACCGAGCCGCGTCCGTCCTTGAGATCGGCGCCAACGCAGAAGGCGCGCCCCGCGCCTGTGACGATGCCGACCCACGCCTCCTCGTCGGCCCGAAATTGCTCCCACGCTGCGTTCAGGTCCTGACGCAGCTCGCCGTTCACCGCATTCAGTGCGTGTGGACGGTTGTACGTGATGGTGGCGACGTGCCCGTCGCGCTCGTAGAGCACCGTGTCGGTCATGGCGCAAGCCTCGCGCCGGCCGGCCCGGCGCGTATGGACCCGCCCTCTTTCCACGCGCGAAACGCGCTGTCTATGACGCGTATTGCGCGCGCAAAGCGGTGGGGTGGGGGCGGACGTGCGCTCGCACAGCGGTGGTGTCGACCCGCACCCGTTCGACGGCGGCCGCGAGGTAGGGGGTCAGTCCGTCGGCGAGACACCGGTGGCCGGCGGCGTTGGGATGGAACCGATCGGAGGTGAAGAACGCCTCGCCGCGCGCGCGAAAAGCTTCGTTGATGAGCCGAGAGGTTCCGGCGTAGACCGCGCGCGCGGCTGGGTGAGTGGCTCGAACCTTGCGGCGCTCATAGGCAGCGCCGCGCCAGGCGAGCATCGGCTTGAGTGCGGTCGGGATACGAGGGACGACCGAGAGATCGATGAGACCGCAGAGAATGGTTTCGATGCCTGCGCGATCGAGTGCGCTGATCACCGAGCGCAGATCACGTTCGAAGTGCACCAACGGAGTCGAGTGCAAAGCGTCGTTCGCGCCGACAGAAATGACGGCAATGTCCGGAGCGGCCTCGAGGACGCCCGGGAGTTGCTGCATGAGCACGTCGGCAATGCGGGACCCACCGACGGCATAGCGGGTGACACGCAGACGCGTGTGCAAACGGGCCGCGGCTTGGGCAACGAAGACATCACGAGGATGGTCGAGGCCAGGCCCCGTGAAGGTGCTGTCGCCCATCGCCGCAACCTGGATCGGGTGGTCCGTTCCGGTGCTCCCGGTCCCGCCGTAGTCACCGGTGAGGTCGAGATCGTCGAACATCGGCAGCGGTGCGTGCGCGGCTCGCTGCGCTTGCACCCATAGGCCTCCGACCACCGCCGGAACCGTCGCGAACGCTGCCCCCCTGGCTCGCATAGAACCACAGAGCGTGACGACCTGACCACAGAAGATCAATAGGCCGAGCGGCCCCAAGCGTGAGATCTACGGGAAGTCAGGAGGCCAGTTGTATTCGGTCCAGCCGGTCCCGATCGTGCCGTCGGGAGTTGTGTAGCGACACATCGCGCGCGGGAAGCGGGTCTCGCGACCATCGGGGGCGACCAGCAGGATCGGTGCGTGACCGATCGGTTCGGTGGTGAACTCCACATCGCCGATCTGTTGACGTGCGGCCGTGGGGATCTTCTCGTCGTCGATGTCCACTGCGTTCTCCACCGTGGCCGCCGGCGTGAGGACGCCGTCGGGTGAAACGGTGTAGCCCGTCGAGAAAACGTCGAGGCCGGGGATGATCGAGCGCGCGGCGTGGACGAACGAACCGTCGGCGAACGCGCCAGAGGTCCAGTTCCACGGGAACAGCCACCAGTCGCGAACCCCCCACGAGTGGTCGCGCTGCCCGCCGCAGTCGACGGCGATGGTCTCGTCCCCGATCGTGACCGTGCCGGTGACCCACGACGAGATCTCGTACCGCGTCGTCATCGGGTACGGATAGACCTCGGCGCGCGCCGCCCACGTGAGGTCGAGATCGTCGAACATCGGCAGCGGTGCGTGCGCGGCTCGCTGCGCTTGCAC
>JANLTQ010000004.1:0-2337 GCA_031363005.1 Acidimicrobiia bacterium
GCAGCAACGGCGCCGACGCCGATGACGGCCAGGCCCATGGCGTCGCCACCCGTGAACGGTAGCGTTGCAGCCTTGGTGGCCGTCTTGGCCTCGACCTGCGGGTCTGCCGGGTCGCCCGGGTCGTTCGGAGTGGTCGCAGGCGACACACAGGCGTTCGGGTAGCACGGCGCGGCGTGGGCCGCCGTCGGGGCCAGCGCGCCGAGCGCAATGCCACCCACTGCCGCGAGGCGGAGTGCCCGTCCAGCGATCGTCCGTTGCTTACTCACATTGACCTCCACGCAGACCGCTCGGTGATCCGATGCGGTGATTCGAAACCCTGCCCCAAGTGCGAGGGTGGAGTCCATATTGTACAGGGTCCTAGAGGGTATGCAAGCCTTCAATGCCCCGAAATGGGACTTCTGAATAGGTCATCCGTACCTTTGTTCGCCGTCGGGCGCGCGAAAGCGCCCGTTTCGGGTCCGGCGCGATGCCCGATCACCAGTGCAGCGGGTGCGGACTGTCGTCATCCCAGGTCTCACTCCCGGCGTGATACCGGATGGCGGGATAGCGCGCCGACGGAATGACCTGGAGCCGCTCGTACCCCTTGGGGACCTTGAATCGAAGCGTGTACTGCTTGGTCTCCCCGCGGAGGACCCGCATGTTGCCTCCCACCACTCGGGTGGGGCCGTCGGCACCGGCGGCGACGATCTTCGAAACGCCTTCCAGTGTCGCATTTCGGGCCACGGCCGGCGTGTTGATCGCCAAGATCCCTTGGTATTCGCCAGCCGCTAAGTCCGAAAACGGGTACGGGCCCTGAACGTACCGGCTGACCCCGACGCTCGGCGACAGGTTCGTCACTGTGATCTGCGCGGTGACCTCCGAGCCCGTCGCCACCGCTCGATGGGACACCTTGACACTGACACCGAGGAACTGGTCCAGCTTGTTGCCCCCGCGGTTCTCGAGCGAGACCATCAGCCCGTCGCTCGGCAGGATCCCAGCCACTCCGGCCGCACGCCAGGCGTGCTGTTGCTCCGGTCGTGCGGACCAGAAGAGCAGGTGTCGGCCGCGAGCCGCGGTGCGCAGATCGTCGACCATGTCGGCGATGTTCCAACCCACCCGGTCCAGCTGGTCGACGATGGCCCGAGCGATCACGCCGTTGCGCTCACGCCGGGCCCGGTTGGCCGGCAGGTCGGACTCCGGATCGTCGATGTTGTCGCCGTAGTCCTGATACTGCTGAAACAAGATTTCGCGGACCACGTTCTCGGTATCGATGCGCGTGCCGTCCACATCGACCGGACCTGAGGCCTTGACCAATGCCTTCATGGCCACCGCATCGAGCGCGAGAACGCCGTCGACCGATTCGCCGGTCTTCGCTTTCCACATCTGGGCGGCGAGCGATCCGGTCACATCGAACTGTGGTGACATGGCGAGATAGCGCCAGTCCTGGGTGGGCTCGAGCCAACCCCACCGGGCTGCGAAGTCGCCGGTGACCGGCACCGCGCCCGGTGCGAGCTCGTACTCCCCCACCGACTTCATCTCCCCCAGCGAGAACCGACCCTGGTCCATCGTGAGGACGCCGACGGATAACAACATGCCGGATCCGGCGCGCATCTCGCCGTTGTTGGCCGCCAACAACAGGTACTTCGACGGGCCCTCTGCCATCTGGGCGATCCCGGTGGCGGCCGCCTTCACGTCGGACACCGCGCCCCGGGCCTTGTGGAGTTGATGAGCGAACTTGGTGCGCGCCTTCGCCAGCGGCCCGACAAGCGCTTCACCGGGACCAAGCGACACCCGCTTCAGCTTCGCCGCCGCGTCGCCACCGACGGTCCCGAGCCGCCGCAACAACGCAACCCGGTCGGGACCCGATGTGGTCCGAGCGTCCAGTTCTTTCGTGGACTGCTCCATGGCCGACACGCCGACCTGGACCACCGTCGAGGCCCCACGAGTTAGTGCCTGCACCGAACGGACCTGACGACCGACGTAGGGAAGGAACTCGAAGGGCGTGACCAGTGGCGACCCGGCGTCGCTCGCGGCCCGATCGAAATCGGTCCTCGCTTGACGCATCGTGGGGAGTGCTTGGCCCCGAATGAGTTCGGCGGCACCGAGCCCACGTTGCGCGCTCCGCAACTTGTCGAGCCCCGCTTGGGCTTCGGTCTTGGCCTGGACGAGTTGGTAACCGGCGACTGCGGTCCAGCCGAACACCACGAGTACCACACTCAGAATGATGAGTCGTCGCCGCCGTTTCCGACGTCGGGGCGCGGCCGCAACCGACCTCGCGGGAACGATCACGTCCCGATCGTAGGTGCTCACCTCCGTGTCCTCGGCGCACCCCACCCCCACCCTGAGCCTCGTCTGGGT
>JANLTQ010000006.1:0-7721 GCA_031363005.1 Acidimicrobiia bacterium
CATCGAAAGTCCTCGGGGGTCATGTCTCCTTTCGGGTGGTGCGGTGGGTGAGTCGGTAGCTGTCGCCGGTGGTGGTGATGATGTGGGCGTGGTGGCAGAGCCGGTCGAGCAGCGAGACCGCGGTTGGCTGGTCGGGTAGGAAGCGGCCCCATTGCTCGAACGGTGAGTGTGAGCCGATGGCGATGGAGTGGTGTTCGTAGCTGGCGGCAACGATCCGGAAGAACAGTTGGGTGCCGGTGTCGTCGAGTGGGGCGAAGCCGATCTCGTCGATGAGGATGAGGTCGGCTTTGAGGATCTGTTCGATGACGCGACCGACACTGTTGTCGGCGAGTCCGCGGTAGAGGGTCTCGACGAGTTCCGCGGCGGTGAAGTATCGGACACGATGCCCGGCGTCGACCGCAGCGTGGCCGAGCGCGACGAGGAGATGACTTTTCCCGGTCCCGGCTGGTCCGACGAGACACACGTTTTCTCGGGCGGCGATCCATTCGAGGCTCGCGAGGTAGTCGAACGTCGCGGTCTTGATCGATGATGCGGCGACGTTGAACTCGTCGAGTGTCTTCACGACTGGGAACGCGGCTTGTTTGAGCCGGGCCCGCGCGTTGGATGCGTCACGCGACGCGATCTCGGTTTCGACGAGGGTGCGGAGAAACTCTTCGGGTGCCCATCGTTGGGTTTTCGCGGTGACGAGCAACTCGGGAGTCAGTCGGCGCATCGCGCCGAGCCGCAATCGGCGGAGCCCTGTGTCGAGATCGGCGGCGAGGAATGGCGTCCTGGCCGTCATCACGGGTCGCTGATCGCGTAGGCGGACAACGGACGCGTCGCAACGGACGGTAGGCCGATGATGAGTGCTTCACCGGGGCGGGTTGGTCGCGCGACGCCAGCACCGGCAGCGAGGATCGACCGCACGTCATGGGCACGGAACCGGCCGAACGCGATCGCACGTTCCAGCTCGTCGGCGCCGTGGGCGGCGGTGAGGCCCGCGAACTCCTCGAGATCCCCCGCGAGCGATGTGATGCCAGCGCCGGCCGCGGCTTTGATGAAGGTCTCTGCGACCGGATCGAGGGAACAGAACGCGATCTCCGCGGCGGTTTTGGGTCGGACCGCGCGGGCTGGTGTGGGCCTGGCCCCTCCGTAGTGGTCGTCGTTGATGGCCGTTTCACCAGGAGCAACACAGGAATGGGACGCGAGGACCGTCCCGAGCAACACGACCTGGACGACGTCATCCGCGACTCGGACTTCGACGTGGCGGCCGATGTGTTTGATCGGCACCGAGTAACGAGCGGACCCAATCCGGATGCAGGACAGTCGGTCGACTTTGCGGACCACGAGGCGGCCGATCTGGGCTCGTAACGATGGCAACCCGCCGAGCAGTTCACGTTCGGAGACGAAGCGTTCGTCGGGCACCGCGCAGATCTCGGAATGGACCGCGGCGTTCACTTCCGCGCACCACACCGCGCCGGCTGCGTTCGCAGCCGCGAGGTCGGTGACGCTCAACTCGGCCGGGATCATCAGATCGGTCTTCACATAGCCGACGAGGTTCTCGACGAGTCCTTTCGATGCCGGATCGGCGCCCTCACAGAAGTCGGGTCGGAACCCGTAGTGAGTCGCGAACCGCACGTAGTCCGCCGTCGGGACGACCACCCCGGCGACGGTCCCACCCTTCACCCCGACGAGTCTTCGGCCGCGGCGAGCACCGCGCGTTTCACGGTCTTCGGTGTCGTGCCACACATCTCAGCAGCAGCTCGATACGAGCCCACATCTCGATACGCAGATTTCATGTCCATGCGTTCCCTCACTGATTTCATAGAGCCGTCCTCCGGTCG
The DNA here is from genome assembly GCA_031363005.1 of Acidimicrobiia bacterium. Lineage (GTDB taxonomy): Bacteria > Actinomycetota > Acidimicrobiia > IMCC26256 > JAENVU01 > JAENVU01. The sequence goes on from JANLTQ010000006.1 coordinate 1,824, forward strand.
GTGTGGTGTTGGTCAGACACCGCCACCGTCACCGGCTGGGGACACTCAACGTGGATGCTTCAGCGAAGGGTGGGGACTTCCGCCGGCCACCAGCGGGGACTTCTCATGGCCACCTGCGGAGACCTCAACTGGCCACCACCGGGGACTTTCTCATGGCCATGGACAGCGCTGGTCATCGTCGGCGTGGTGATGGGGCTATGACCACCGTCCCCGCTCTGGCGGACTCATCAACGAATCCCGCCACGCCGCATGACCCATCGTCGCGCCAACCACGACCGACGGGCGAGTACGGCGCGCTCGAACGCCTCAGGCGCGGAAGCAATCGTCCCGAACCGGTCGGCCCCACCCCGTTCAACCCGCTGACGGGCCAGAAAAGCACAAGGCGATGGATTTCCGGCACCTACACGCCGAAAACTCCGAGGGATTCTCGGGCGATTTCCGCTCCTCCGTTCCGGATCGTCGGTGCCCCACTGGACTGAACGGCGTGTGAATCCGGGGCCTGCGGGCCGGTAGCGTGGTCCGGTGCATCCCGATTGGGAACGCTGATGAGCCCGTCGGACATCCGCTACGCGACGACGTCCGGCGGCAAAGTCGCGTATCAGGTCGCCGGTGAGGGACCGATCGACCTCGTGTTCATTCCAGAGTGGTGGAACGAGACCGAGTCGATGTGGGACCAGCCCCTGCTCGGGGATGTCCTCGAACGGCTCGCGTCGTTCAGCCGACTGATTTGCTTCGATCGACGCGGTTGCGGGATTTCCGACCCGATTCCACTCGGCGCAGCCCCGGTGCTCGACGATTGGCTTGAAGATCTCAGCACCGTGATGGATGCCGTGCATTCCGAACGGGCCGTCTTGGTCGGCTGCAGCGGAGGTGGACCGCTGAGCGTGTTGTTCGCGGCGACCTATCCCAATCGAGTCAGCTCGCTCGTGCTCATCAACTCGTATGCGCGGTTCTCGCGCACGCGGGAGTTCCCGATCGGGTTGCCACAGGAGCTGGTTGAGCAGGCCCTTGAACGTGTGCAAACCCAATGGGGCACGGGCGAGCAGTTGGACATCTTGGCTCCCTCACTCCGCGATGACCTGCACCTTCGTCGTTGGTGGGCTCGATATCAGCGCCACTCGCTGAGTCCCGGCGCGGCGGCCACCATCCAAAGGATGCTCTTCGAGATCGACGTGCGTGACATCCTCCCCGCGGTGCGGGCCCCGACGCTGGTGTTGCATCGGATCGACGATCAGTTCGTGCGTCTGCCACATGGCCGCTACCTCGCGGAGCACATTCCCAATGCTGAGCTCGGCGAGCTTCCGGGAACCGATCATGTGTTCTTCGGCGAGAACGCGGATGGACTCGTGGACGAGATCGAGACGTTCGCAACTGGTGTCCGGCGGATTGCCAGGTCGAATCGCGTGCTGACCACGATGCTGTTCACCGACATCGTAGGATCTACGGAACGAGCCGCGGAGTTCGGCGATGCTGCGTGGCAGAAGATGCTGGCTCGACACCATGCCGAAGTAAGGGTCGCGCTCGAGCGGTTCCGAGGGCGCGAAGTAGATACGGCGGGTGACGGATTCTTCGCAACGTTCGATGGACCAGCGCGAGCGGTTCGCTGTGCCCTGCGCATCAGCGAAGCCGTGCGCGAACTTGGGCTCGAGATTCGCGCTGGCGTACATACGGGAGAAGTTGAGGTTCATGGGCTGAGCGTGACTGGCATTGCGGTCCATGTCGCGGCCCGCGTCGCCGCACGCGCCGGTAGCGGCGAGGTCCTGGCGACGGGAACGGTTCGGGATCTCGTGGCTGGATCCGGCATTCGGTTTGAAGATCGCGGTCGGCACGCGCTCAAAGGAGTTCCCGACGATTGGCAGATCTACGCGGTAAGTGGATGACTGCCGGGCTGACAACATGAACACGAGCGCAGACGGGCGACCTTGCGCTCATGCAAGAGAGCCGCTCGCCGCGTCACGCCGGCTCCGATCGCGGGCGAATCAGCGTTGGACGGTGCGGTAGTCCTGCCCGAGTGCGTCCATCGCTCCTCGGATCCCGGGTCCGTCATCCCCGGACCACACGCACAACGCCGCGTCGAGGTTTTCGGCTGCGGCGATCGCCTCCGCGCCGAGCGTCGAGACTCGGTATACCCCTGCGAGCTCGGCCTGTATGTGCCGGAAATCCATCGCCGCTGTGTTTCGGGGAGTTTCGAACTGCTCGATCGGTCGATACGGTCTGTCGCCGATGAACCTCGTCACGACCTTCCGTCACCTGATCATCGGCCGTCTCCGATGGTTGCTCGCGTCCGGCGACGAGCGAGATGCCGAGATCGTCGCGCTACGCCACCAGATCCTTCTATTGCAGCGACAGATCAATCGGCCCCGCTTCACCGACACCGACCAGACCATCCTCGCGGTCCTATTAATGGCGTTCGCACGATCACGATTGCCCCAGATCATGATGATTGTGCAGCCCAAGACCGTGATCGGCTGGCACCGCCGACTCGTCGCCCGCCATTGGACCTACCCGCCCACCACCGCGCGCGGGAGACCGCCAACACTCGCCGAGATCCGCCGGCTCGCGATCCGACTCGCCGACGAGAACCCAACCTGGGGTTACCGGCGTGTCCATGGCGAACTCGCACGACTCGGCCACCGTATCGCCGCGTCGACGGTCTGGACCATCCTTCGGACGGCTGGAATCGACCCGACCCCAGAACGGACCGGACCAACCTGGGCGCAGTTCATCCGCACCCAAGCCAAAGGCATCATCGCAACAGACTTCGCGTGCGTCGACAGCGCGACGCTCCGCCGGTTCCATGTGCTGTTCTTCATCGAGATCGGCACACGGCGGGTGCATCTCGGTGGGATCACCAACACCCCGACCGGACCCTGGACCACCCAAGCCGCCCGCAACCTCTTGATGAACCTCGACGGTCAATTCCGGTTCGTCATCCACGACGGTGCCGGCCAATACACCCGATCCTTCGACGCCGTATTCGAAGCCGACGGCATCACGGCGATCACAACACCGCCACGCGCACCGATGGCCAACGCGTACGCCGAACGGTGGGTCCGAACATTGCGGCACGAACTCGTGGACCGCACGATCATCTGGAACGAACGCCAACTCCGTACGCTCCTGCTCGACTACGTCGACCACTACAACCAACACCGCCCCCACCGGTCACTCGATCAAGCCTCCCCGGGCGACACCAACGCCGTCATGATCGACTCCGACCGACCGGTCCTGCGACGCGCCCGCTGCGGCGGACTCATCAACGAATACCGCCACGCGGCCTGACCCACCCCGACACCCAGTCAAGACCAACGCACCGGTTCAACGCGCCCGCACGCATCACATGCGAACGGACCGTGAAGCGTCCCGGGTTTAGTGGAGGCTCGGTTCTCCCAGGAACTGATGTCCCTGGAGGTTGATCTGACGGTAGTGCTCCTGTTCGAACTCGATCGGGGTGACGTAGTCGAGCTGACTGTGGATGCGGATCTGGTTGAACCACCACACCCAGTTCAGGGTGGCGAGTTCGAGGTCGTCGACGCCACGCCAGGGTCCTTCATGGTGGACGCACTCGGTCTTGTAGAGACCGATCACGCTCTCGGCCATTGCGTTGTCGTACGAGTCGCCGACGGTGCCGATCGATGCGAGCGCACCCGCGTCGGCGAGACGGTGGCTGTAACGAATCGACGTGTATTGACTGCCCGCATCCGAGTGATGGATGAGCCCGGCGACGAGCTCATCGGTCTCGGCTCGCGTCCAGAGAGCCATTTCGAGCGCGTCGAGCGGCAACTCGGTCGGCATCGTGGCTTTGGTGCGCCACCCGACGATCCGCCGCGAGAACACGTCGGTCACGAACGCAGAGAACACAGTCCCCGACCACGTCGCCACGTACGTGAAGTCCACGACCCAGAGCTGGTTCGGTCGAGACGCCGTGAAGTTCCGCTTCACGAGATCCGGCGGCCGTTCCGCTCCGACATCGGGGCGGGTCGTCACGAACTGACGGCCGCGGCGCACACCCCGCAACCCGTTGACGCGCATCAACCGTTCGACCTGGCAACGTGGCACTCGGCCGAGTTCGGGCTGTTCACCCCGAGCTTGTTCCCGAGCCAACTCGTGCCAGACCTTCCGGACCCCGTAGAGCCGGCGGCCGATCCGGGGACTTGCATGGACCCGCTGCACGTGTTCCAACACGACCGCGTCGCGTTGCGCACGAGCGGAGATCGGGCGGGTCTTCGACGCGTAATACGTCGACGGGGCGATCCCACAGTCATGCTCGCCGAGCACCCTGCAGATCGGCTCGACCCCGAACCGTTCCCGGTGCGTATCGATGAATGCAATCACCACGGCAGTCGCGGGTCGAGCTCCCGCGCAAAGAAAGACGACGCAGCGAGCAGGATCTCGTTCGCTCGCGTCAACTCTTTGACTTGTTGACGAAGGGCTTTGAGTTCCGTCGCGTCGGTCGTTGTGGTGCCAGGCCGACGCCCCGCGTCGATGTCCGCCCGTTTCACCCACCCTCGCAGCGTGTCCTTGTTCACCCCGACCCGCGGGCCGATCCGGACCACCGCTGCATTCAACGACAGGTCCGGCTCTTCAGCTCGAGCTTCGAGTACGAGCCGGACCGACCGCTCACGCAACTCGTTGGGATACTTCCTCGGTGCAGGCATCTGTCCACCCTTTCGTGGAATCAGAGCCTCCATCAACCCCGGGACGCTTCACACCGTCTGGCGCGTCACCCCGAACCGGCGAGCCACCACCGTCACGGTCTCCCCATCACTCAGAACCGCCAACACCGCCGCATGGCGCTGCTCCACCACACCCAACTCCCCCAACCCGATGACGACCCCCTCCAGCCCAACGACAAGAGGAATCGTCGCCAGCGAAGAAGGCTCAGCACCACCAGGCACGCAACATCAACGTGGAACACAGGAACCGGAGCCACTGTCACCCAGGAACCGGAACCCGACCCAGAAGTGTCACCCACCTACCGGAGCCAACACGTCAACCATGACCCGGGACAACACAGCGGCCGTTGGCTGTCACGTTGGCTGTCAAGAATGTGCGACACGGCTGCGTGGCCGTTTTCCAAGTCTCTGACCAGCACTGTTGTGGTCGGGAAGGCGGGATTTGAACCCGCGACCCCCTGCTCCCAAAGCAGGTGCGCTGCCAAGCTGCGCCACTTCCCGAAGGGGCCGAGGATAGAGGGTGGGTCCTGATGCCTTCGCCCTGAACCCGTCTACCGCGTCCGGTCGAGCGGGATTCTGTAGACGCGAACGTCACCGCTGCGATGTTGGATCGGCAGCCGATAGTTGGTGGTGGAGACGATGCACGACGCTCGGTACCGCCGGGCCGCCGAGGTGATCGCCTCCTGATCGAGCGCGTTGTACGCGGCGCGCAACGACTCGAGGTCCCCGCCGCGTCGGCCTTCGATGCGTCCCGGCGCGTGTGGGTCGAGGAAATACCGCGCACCTCCGACGAACGGAAGGACGCGGTGTTGCCACTCGGCCACGTCGTCGTAGCGAATCGCCTGCCAGTTGACGACGATCGGACGCTCGGTCCGCATGAGCGCATCCTGGCGATCGATCGGCACCACACAGCGGGTGGAGGTCGGCGTGTGGTCGCGAATCCAGTCGAACGCGTCGGCGATGTGATCCGGCTCGGTCCAGGCGGCGTAGGTGCGTTCGATCATTCGCGGGCCGGCGACGATCGGCGACGTGACGAACGTCGCGAGGAGTACACCGATGCCGGCCAACCGCCACGACGGGCGCGCCCACCACGAACGGGTGCCGTCGACCATGCGCAACATGCGGATGCGCAAAGCTGTAAGGATCTGTGCGCCCACGCCCGGCACTTGCTCCAAACGCCACACTTCCTCCAACTGTCGGATCGCGCTGCCGAGATGAAACG
>JANLTQ010000030.1:0-2434 GCA_031363005.1 Acidimicrobiia bacterium
CCGGCGTTGTCGGCCACCCACGGCACGCCATGGGCATCGACCGCGATCGCGTAGGGGTTGTTCCACCCGGCGGACATCACTCGAGGTTGTTGGTCCGGCGCCGCGTCGACGTCGAGGGCGAGGATCTTGCGGTTCGGGACGTCCGAATCTCCTGCCAATGCCGGATCGGTCAACAGATCTCCGATCCCCACGAGCAGCGAACCGTCGGAGGCGAACGCGAGCGCACCGCCGTTCGCACGCTCCGCGGTCACTGGTCCGACCCACACCAAGCGCAGCGGTGCTACCGGACCGACTTCAACCACGACGAGCCGCCCATCACCGGGACGGACTCCCGCGGCGAAGATGCGACCTCCCGGCGTCCGCGCCAACCCGAGAAGTCCGCGCTGATCGCCCGTCGACCCGATGACCGGAACGATCGCGACCGCGTCCTCAGCGAGGCGCCCGTCTGCGAGGACGTGACGGATCCGGCCAGTGAGCCGCTCGCCGAAATACACCTCGGCACCGACCGAGAAGGGCTGGATCGGTAGCGCGGCGCGAACGAGTCTCCGCGCGGGCACCGCGGGTGCAGGTGCAGTACTCCCTGAGGACGAGCATCCGACCGCTGCGAGCCCGACAACGAGCACGACACTGCTGAACCGACGGATGCGCACCATCAGAGTCTGGCGGCAACGACACCCGCCGATCGGGCAAGCTGGCTCGATGCGCATCGGGGTCTGCATCATCCCCACCGATCCGTGGCCGGTCGCGGTGGCACAGGCCCGTCACGTCGAGGCGCTCGGCTTCGATCACCTGTGGACCTACGACCACCTGTCCTGGCAGCACTACCGGGACCGGGCGTGGTTCGGCGCAATGCCGTGGTTGACCGGGATCGCGGGCGTTACCACCACCATCAGGCTCGGGACCATGGTGTGCTCGCCGAACTTCCGCGAGCCGCTCACGCTCGCCAAGGACGCGATCGCCCTCGACCACATCTCCGGTGGCCGCTTCATCCTCGGCGTCGGCGCCGGGGGCACCGGCTGGGACGCCACCGTGTTCGGAACCGATCCGCTTTCCCCGTCAGCGCGCGCGGAGCGATTCGGCGAAATGGTCGAGGCGCTCGACGGGCTGCTCACCCACGAGCGGTACTCGTTCCACGGCGAGCACTACGTCATCGACGACGCACGAACAATTCCCGGACCGTTCCAACAGCCGCGCCTACCACTTGGTGTGGCTGCTTCCGGACCGAGAGGGCTGGGACTCGCAGCGCGTCACGGTGACGCGTGGATCACCTTGGGCGATCCGTGGCACGACACGAGTCCCGACGGCATCGCGCGCGCCGTACGCGATCAAACGTTGCGCCTCGAAGACAGCTGCGCCGTCGTCGGCCGCGATCCGAAGACGCTGGACCGAATCTTGCTCTCGGGCGCGGGCGACGATCGTCCGCTGGCGAGCGTGAGTGCATTTGCCGACTACGTCGACCGCTACGCGGCGCTTGGAATCACGGACATCGTCGTGCACCATCCACGCGCTGACGACCCGGCGTGGGATGACCCGCCGGACATCCTCGATCAGATCGCCGCTGCGGGCGCGCTGGGAACCTGACCGGCCTGCGGCTCAACGGGACGGGTCGAGGACCACCTTGCCCACACTGTCGGTGCGGGAATGGAAGAGTTCGTAGGCCGCAGCACCTTCGCTGAGCGGCAGGCGGTGTGTCACGACAACCTCGGGGCGGAGCCGGCCGGACTGGGTCAGCGCCAACAAGGTTGGGAGTTCTCGCTGCACCGAGCAGAGTCCGATGCTGAACTCGAGTTCGTTGAACTGCGCAAGTGCCATGTGCATCGGAAACGCGTTGCTCTGGTTCACCCCGACCACGGACACTCGCGCTCCCCGCGCCGCGATCTTCATCGCCAGGTCGATCGTTGCGTCGGCGCCGACGGCCTCCAAGACAACGTCCGCACCGCGCCCACTGGTCATCTCTCGCACCGCGAGGCGTGGGTCACCCTCCACCGGCTCGGCGCCGAGCGCGGCCGCGGCGGCGCGCCGTTCGTCCACGAGGTCGATTGCCAGGACGCGGCTCGCACCCATGATCTGCGCCGCCAACACCGACATGATGCCGACGGGTCCGAGTCCGATCACCGCAACGACGTCTCCGGGCTCGATGCGCGCGCGTCGGGCGCCGTACCACGCCGTCGGCGCGTTGTCGGTCAGGACGAGCGCGGCATCGTCGCTCACACCCTCCGGAATCAGCACGAGGTTGCCGTCCGCCGCGGGCACCGAGACGAACTCGGCCTGACTGCCGGGCAAGATCGCTCCGAGGCCGTAACACCCGCTGCGGCCGCGCTCACACCCGAGCACGTATCCAGCTCGGCACGGTCCGCAGGCGTTGCACCCGACCGAGGCCGAGACCAGCACCGAGTCGCCCACGCCGAATCGGCTGACCGCAGCTCCGACCGCG
>JANLTQ010000063.1:0-8291 GCA_031363005.1 Acidimicrobiia bacterium
TGCCGATTTCGACATCTACTACTCGGGTGGTCTCAACCTCTACCGCGCCACCTGCACCAGTGGCGTGGTTGGAGTGCGCTGCACCGGCCTGCCCGCGATCGGCTCGCCGAACGTCACCGGTGGTCACGCGGACCCGTCGGACGTGGCGTTCACTCCCGACGGCACGAACTGCGCACGGTTCGTCGTGTCCGACGGTGGGGTCGAGCGCAGTACCGACTGTGGAGCGAACTTCCCGATGGTTGCGGGGTCGGGATCCGGCAACGGCAACTTCAACGGGCTGCAGATCTACGAGGTGGGCGGCCAGATCCACCCCGGCGGCAACAGCACCTACGTGTTCGGCACGCAGGACAACAGCATTTACGGCTCGAGTGACAGCGGCGCGACCTGGCCGAACAACGTCTGCTGTGAAGGCTTCAACTTCCAGATGAAGCGGAGCGCTCCGGCTCCGACCGGACGCTTGACGTTCGTGACCTGCGGGCCGTGTTCGAACCGCACGGCCAACACGGACCTGAGCGGGTCGGGCGCGTGGACCAATCCGTCGGGCACCGTGCTCGGCGCCGATACGGGATCCCCGTACCTGCTGCCGCCCACGACCGACACCTACGTCCAGTGGACCGCGGACGGCGGTGGCAACAACAACCTCAACCTCACGACCGATGCCGGGGCCAACTGGAATGCCGTCTCTGGCGCGACGACCAATCAGGCGCTGATGGGTCACATCTACGTCTCCGGTCCCGCAACCGACCCGACGCTGTACCAGCCGGTGTGCACCTCGGGGTGTGGGTTCATCGCCCCGTCGGGTGGCCTCCTCAAGATCACCGGCGTGAACACTGCCAACCCCGCGGCGGTCACCACCATCGGTGGCGGCCTCGTGCGCATCGGTTCCTACAACGACGGCAACGGGTCCTTCCGGTTGCAGGAGGCCGCGTTCGGCGTCGACCCGAACAACCCGTTGCGGATGATCGCGGCAGACGTCGGGTCCGGGAACATGAAGAAGACGACCGACGGCGGGCAGACCTGGACCGTCGACAACCAGCTGACGAGCCTCGTGACGGCGAACGGCCGCTTCGGCTTCGGCGCCGGCGGTCGGCTCGGCTCGCAGGCGCACGCCATCACCTTTGACCCGACCAACGGCAACCGCATCTTCGTCGGTACCGAGTCGGCCGGGATCATCTACTCACTCGACGGCGGCACCTCGTGGACGGCGCTTCCCGGATCGGAACGAATCCCTTCGATCACCAGCTTCTTCGTCGATGAGGAGAAGGGCCGCATCCTCGTGTCCAGCTACGGCCGGGGACTGTGGAACATCACGCTCCCGAGTGCTGACCTCTCGGTCACGAAGACCCATCGGCCCGACCCCGCGACCGCGGGCACCGAGCTCTACTACGACATCACGGCCACCAACTCCGGGCCTGACGACGCGACGAACGCGACCGTCGTCGACACGTTGCCACCCGAGGTGACGTACGTAACCAACACGCTCGCCGCGCCGGCGGGCTGCGCTGCGCTGGGGTCGACGGTCACGTGCCAGCTCGGTGCCCTGGCCAACGGTGCGAGCAAGACCTTCAGCATCAAGGTTGCGGTCCGGTCCGACGCGGTCGTCGCGTCGGGGCCGAAGGCGATCACGAACACCGTGTCGATCAACCAGCTCGGTGTCGCGGATGCCAACCCCGCGAACAACACCGCAACCGACACCGCGATCGTCGAGGACCGCGCCGATCTCGTGACGTCCAAGCTCTGCAAGCCGGACACGACGATCAACGCCGGTGAGCCGATCCTGTGCACGGTCTTCGTGGATAACACCGGACCGTCGGATGCGCGCGGGGTCGTCGTCGACGACACGATCCTGAGTAGCGGCTCGTTCACGGTGACGAGTGTGGTGCCGGCGATCTCCGGTGCGACGCCGGGCTGCACGCTCGTTCCGGTCACGGGCGGGCAGCAGCTGAGCTGCCGAGTCGGTGCAGTGGCGGCCGCGTCAACCACCAACCCTGGTCGCGCCTCGATTACCTACACCATCAACACCACCGCGGGTCAGGACATCAACAACGTTGCTGTCACTCGGAGCGACACGCCGGATCCGAACCCGAACAACAACCGCTCCATGGTGAACTTGACGGTGCGTTCGGTGGCGGACCTGTCGATCATCAAGACGGGTCCACCGACGGCCATCGCGGGTACGAACGTCACGTACAACTTGACGGTGACCAACGGTGGGCCGTCCCCGGCGGCGAACGTCGTGGTCAAGGACGCGATCCCGAGTGGGGTCACGATGGTCTCGGTGACGCCGTCGGTCGGTACGTGCAACGCCGGCGTACCGGGCGACCCCTTCCAGCCGACGACGTGTTCACTCGGCGCACTCGCGGCGGGGGCGAGCGCGACCGTAGCGGTCACGGTCAAGGTCAAGCCCGACACGCTCGGTCTGTTGCACAACGACGCGCGCGTCACGAGCGACACCTTCGATCCGAACCTCGGGAACAACCTCGCCACGGTGGCCACCGACGTGAGCGGCTCGGCCGATCTCGCGGTGACCAAGGCCAGCTCTCCGAGTCCGGTGCTCGCCGGCAACCCGCTCACGTACACGATCGCGGTCTCGAACAACGGGCCGTCGACCGCAACCGCGGTGCGGATCACGGATGCGCTGACCACGGGCACGACCTTCGTGAGCGGTGTGGACGGCAACGGCACCACGGTCTGCGCGTTGGTGCAACCGAACAACGTGCTCTGCGACCTCGGCACCATGCCGCCCGGCACCACCAAGACCGTGCTCCTGACGGTGAAGGTCGCAGCGTCGGTCGATCCGGGCACGGTGCTCTCCAACACGGTGACGGTGGGCTCGGCGACACCGGACCCGAACCTTGCCAACAACAGCGCGACGGTGACGACCACGGTCAACACGTCGGCCGAGTTGTGGCTCGACAAGCAGGCGACGCAGCGGTCCGGCAACCCCTCGCCGATCGTCACGTACACGCTCGTCGTCCACAACGACACCGGCTGTGAGACCGATGCGCAGTCGAGCCCGACGCCGAACTGCGGACAAGGTGGTCCATCCGACGCCCGCACCGTCCGGGTGGTGGACACGCTGCCGCTCGACGCGAAGAAGATGACGGTGCAGTACATCTCGCCGCAGTGCACCTACGACAAGGTGACGCACAAGGTGACGTGCACCGCCGCCAACGTCCCGGCCGGGACCGCGGTGACGTTCGTCATCGAGGCTCAGGTGCAAGGCAGCGTCGGCAACATCCTGAACACGGCGACGGTCACCAGCGCCACGCCGGATCCGGTGACGGCCAACAACACGAATGCGGCGACGCTGGTGATGAAGGGTGGAACCGGAAAGACGCGGTGAGCGTCTCATAGGGTGGGCGCCCGCGTCGACGGGCGCTCACCACCGGTTTACCGTCGAGGAGCCACCAGAGATGGTCACTGCACGGAGGCTCGCAAATCGAGCGTGGATTGTGCCGGTGCTGATCGTGCTGGCGTCGATCGTGGTCGTCGCGCCCGCAGGTGCCGATCCGACGTTGCGGGTGATCCCCACACCCACGACGCAAGGGTCCCCGGTCTCCGTCTTCGGAGCCGGCTTCTGTGGTTCCCCGTCGTGTCCGCCCGTGCGCCTGCTCGTCGACGGTCGCGAGGTTGCGACCGAGGCTGCCCAGCCTGACGGCTCAGTTCGCTTCGATGTTCTCGCCCCTTCGCCGCCGAACCAACATGTCGTTGTCGCCGAGCAGGCCGGCGCGGTGGTGTCGAGCGCGACCGCCGGTCTGCTCGTCGTTCCTTCGGATACTGCACCGCCGCCGTCGGGGTCACGGCCGCCCGGCCCACCGTCCACCCCGAGGTCGACGCCCCGCACGACGAACGACGGCCGACCGACGTCGACTGGGCCCAGCTCGCCGTCGACGGCGTCCGGGCCGAGTTCGACGCCTGGTGCAGACGGCACCGCCGCCGACGTCGGTCGGTCAGCTCGGGATCGCGCCAACGAGTCGGATGCCGCGTGGTACTGGCTTGCGATCCTCGTGGGTCTGGCGGTGGTGGCCGCGCTGTTGGTCGCCGCTCGCCGCAGGCGGTGCCGGCGGCACGGCTCACCAACTGCGTAGGTCAGGCGGAGAGGGACGCTCGCCACCGCCGGCTCGCGCTGGACGACGGCGGCGACTCACGTCGCTCTTCACAGTCGGACCGACACGATGCCCTGTGACGCCGACGATTGATTCCTTCGCCGAACGACACGCGAATCAGGCGTCGCGTACGGAACGCAGAGCCCGACGCCAGACGCTTCGATAGGTGTCGAGACCGTCAGCGGCGAGGTAGGCGTCCGGTCCCGCCGCAATAGTGACTCGTTCCGGAATCGATCCCCATACGGGGACCTGTGCCTCGCGCCAGGCCGCCATCGCATCCTGGTAGTCACGGGTGTAGGTGCGCGCCGAGCAGATAACGAGGCCGGCCGGGGTTTTGCGCGGAACCAGATCGAATACCGCCTCCGCTCGAGCCGTCTCGACGCCGCCGACGCGCGTCGGGACCACCACACAATCGGCGGCCGACATCGCTTGTTCGAGCATCCGTTCGTTCCCGGGCGGCGAGTCGACGATCCCCACTTCGTCGGGCTCGATGCGCTCGAGCGCCCGTCTGAGCAGCCGCGTTGTGGGCGCTTCCACGACGGTCACGGCCTCGAGTGGTTCGCCCTCGGCCTGTTCGATCCATTCGGCGGCGCTGGCCTGCGCGTCGGCATCGATCAAGGTCACGGGGCGACTTCTCGACCACGCCACCGCTGCCAGATACACCGAGGTCGTCGTCTTGCCGACCCCACCCTTCAATGCCGCCACGACCACGATCATCCGCCGAACCTAGTCAGCGGTGCCGCCGTCGTTCCAACGTCAGCGGCGTAGGTGCTCGGCGAGCATGGCCGCGCTGGGCCGCGGCTCGCGGTCGCGGGTGAACAGGCCGAACGGCACGTCGTACCCGTAGGTCCATTCGTAGTTGTCGACGCCGGTCCAGTGGAAGAAGCCGCGAACGTCGACCCCATCGCGGATGGCCTCGTCCATCACCTCGAGTGACTCGCGCAAGATATCGGTGCGCCATTCGTCGTCGTCGGTACCCACCCCGTGCTCGCAGATGAGGAGTGGTCGACCCGGGAGCTCGTCGTGTAACCGGCGGAGCACGAGGCCGAGGCCCTCACTCCACGGCGCGTACCCGAGCGGTCCAACGCGTGCGTTGCTCGGGTAGGCGGAGAAGCTGCGGTCTCGACCCACCGCGTGGGCCGAGTAGTACGAGAACCCCACGAGGTCGCAGCACTCTCGCAGGTCTGCGACCGTCTCGACGGCGCGGCCGGGAAGCGCGAGAACGCCATCCCGATCGGCGCGCATCCACACGCGCCACATCAACTCGTCGATGTCGCGCGTGTTGTGTTCGGCGGGCACCGAATCATCGACCGAGAACAGCGGTGACAGGTTGTGGATCGTCGCGACCGGTGTTCCCGCGCCGCGCAATTCCCGCCAGGCATCTCGCTGCGCCAACAGGATGCCTCGGTACGCCTCGATCATCTCGCCGAAGTTGCGCCGACGCGGCGGCATCACGCCGAGTTGGTAGCTCAGCGCCGCGTACGCGAACGGTTCATTGATGGGTTTCCACCCGAACACGAGATCGCCGAACTGCTCGGCACAGAACGCGACGTGTCGGGCCCAGTAGTAGCTGCGGGCGTGGTCGTCTCGGAACGCGCCGTCCCCGACCTCGGTGAACCATCCGGGCAGCGTGAAGTGATGGAGACACACCCACGGCGAGATCCCTGCGTCGCGCGCGGTCTGCAGAATCTCGCGGTAATGCTCGACCGCGGCGAAGTCCGGCCGTCCCTGCTCGGGCTCGATGCGCGCCCACTCGATCGACATACGGTGGTGGGTCAATCCGTGGGCGGCGTACAGCGCAAAGTCTTCGGCGTACCGGGTCGCAAAACCGCTGCCGTCACCACTGCGCGGGTACGTCCCGCGCTGTTCCTCTCGGTACCAGTCCGACTCCGCCGCCGCCCCCTCAGCCTGGGTCGACGACGCACCGGTGCCCCACCAGAAGTCGGTCACAGGCCTCCTTTGCGGCGGTACCAACCGCAGTCCTGACCGGCCCGTCGGTTCACGTGTTCGATTGCAGCCTTCACGCGCGGGTTGTCCACCACGGAACGGTCACCGGCGCGCAACTTCTCGAAGGAGTGCCACACGATCGCCGCATCTCGCCGCGCGTCCACGGGAGCCGACTTCGCAATGGCTCGGGTGAACCGTACGTGTTGTGCGAGCGACACCTTCTTCGACGACACCGCCGCGTCGTAGCGCCCCGCGGCCGCGCAGAACGCACGAGACGGACGTGGGAAGTTCGACTGCGTGTCGTCCTTTTGGCTGCACCCTGAGGCGCCGAGCGCCACGACGGCGAGCAGGAGCGAGATGGTGGCAGTCCGAGGACGGGTCATTCCCGCGATTGTGCAACGCTGCGGGTGAAGTCCACGAGTCGGCGAGGCGTTCCCGTGCAATCCGCGATCCAGCGATGGCGACCCCTGGCTCCGTATTTCGGTGCGTTCCTGGGTCTCGGGATCGCAATGAGCTTCCTGGGGCCGGCACTGCCCGAGTTGCGTCACCAGACGGGTTCGACGGTGGGTGAGATGGGCATCGTGTTCAGTGCCCAGTCGCTCGGTGGCCTGATCGGTTCGATCGTGGCCGGGCGGGTATTCCGCCGGTTCGGTGGCCGCCATCTGATCTCGCTGGCCCTCGGTGCGTTCGCCGTCGCGATCATCGTCATTCCGGGTTCGCGCGAACTCGCGGTCATCGTGGCCGCCGGGGCAGTGATCGGCTTTGGTGCCGGCAGCGTCGACGTCGGCGGGAACACGGTGGTGTCGGGGCTCGTCGCGCCGGAGCGGTTGGTGTCGTCGATCAACGCTTTGCACATGTCGTTCGCGGTGGGCGCGGTGGTCGCGCCACTTGTGGTGGGCATCTCGTTGTCGGCAACCGATTCGCTCTGGCCGGCGTGTGCCGCGTTCGCAGCCGGCACCGGTGCGGTCGCCTGCGCATTGTGGTTCGGTGATCGAGCCGGATCGGCGCGTCAGGCCGCTGATGACCATGCGCAGCGCGGTGCGGCTCCGGAAAACTGGCGGCTTGCGCTGGTCGCGCTGTTCTTTCTCCTCTATGTCGGACTCGAGATCGGCTTTGCGGGTTGGATCGCCACCTACAGCGACGAACTCGGGTTGGGTTCGGGCTGGGCGACCGGGCTGACCGTCGCGTTCTGGGCCGGCTTCCTCCTCGGCCGCATCGGGATGGTCTGGCGCGGCGACAGAGCTGCGACGGGACGCATCCTCGGATGGAGTGTCGGCGTGGCGACCCAGCTTGCGGTCGGCGTCGCGGCGGCCGGATCGCGCCCGATTCCGTTGCTCGTCCTCTCGGTGCTCTTCGGTGCGGTGATCGCACCCCAGTTCCCGACGATGCTCGCCCACCTTCATCACGTCGTTCCGCTCTCAGGGGTGGTGACGGCCTGGTGCATTGCCGGCTCGGCGCTCGGTGGGCTCCTGCTGCCGCCGCTCATCGGCGCACTCCTCGACTCGGCCGGGACGGGCGCGTTGCCCTGGACGATCGCAGCGGCGTCGGCCGCGAGTGGTGTGGTCGTGGTCGCGATCGACCGGTGGGCGCTGGCGATCCCGCCAGCCGAGACTGCGGGCGCGGTCCCTCCTGCCTCGATCGCGAGCGCAGCGCCGAACCCGATGGCGGTACCCTCGCCGGATGCGTAAACGTCGGTCGCGTCGAGAGGCCTCGGGGTTCCAGTACTCCGCTTGGGACGGGACCCAGGTCGGTTTCGATCTCGACGCCGATGCGTTGCTCTCCGAGATGGCCGACGAACTGCTGTACCACGGCGACCTCAACGCCGCGATGCGCCGCATGCTCCAGCAGGGGTTTCAGGACCGCAACGGTGAGCAGCTCATGGGCATGCAAGAAATGCTCAAGAAGCTGCGTGAGCGGCGACAGCAGGAACTCGAGCAGCGGGATCTCGGCGGTGTGTATGACGACATCGCGGAGAAGTTGAACGATGTGATGGATCACGAACGCGCCGGCATGGACCGACGCGTCCAAGAAGCTCGCGCCGGCGATGACGAACGCCGCCGGGAGATCGTGGAGAAGCTGGCGCAGGAGCGCGGCCTCGAACTCGATCTCGTCCCGGACGATCTTGCGGGCCGGGTCCAAGCGCTGCAGAACTACGACTTCATGGACGACGCGGCGCGTCAAGAGTTCGAAGGCCTGATGGACGAGCTGCGGCAGCAGTTGATGCAGAGCTACTTC
>JANLTQ010000070.1:0-7805 GCA_031363005.1 Acidimicrobiia bacterium
GCCAAAACGGCGGAGGGCCGGCCTTCAGTCGAAGAGGTCGGGTTGTTCAGCGGTGATCACGTCCCAGAGGGGTTGGAACGAGAAGCGACCGGCGACGTGCGAACCCACCTGCTCCGCCGTGCGCGTGGCCATCTCGGGATCGATGAGCACCGGGCTACCCGCCGCCTCGGCGAGCAACTGCGCCTGACACGACCGCTCCATCGTGATGAACCACCACACCGCCTCCTCGACGGACTGGCCGACGGTCAACAGCCCGTGGTTGCGCAGGATGACGGCCTTGTTCTCGCCGAGCGCCGCGCCGATCCGCCGGCCCTCCTCGACGTCGAGGACCACGCCGGTGAAATCGTCGAACAGACCGTGGTCGTCGTAGAACGCGCACGCGTCCTGGGTGATCGGGTCCAGCCGACGACCGAGTGACGACCAGGATTTGCCGAAGATCGAGTGTGAGTGAGCCGCAGCAACGACATCGGGGCGAACGGCGTGTACCTGTGAGTGGATGGCGAACGCGGCGCCGTTGACCGGCGCACTCCCCTCGACCACCTCGCCCGTGTGGCTCACCAGCAGCAAGTCCGAAACGGAGACTTGTTTGAAACTTTTCCCGAACGGATTCACCCAAAAATGATCTTCGAGTTCAGGGTCGCGGGCCGTGATGTGTCCGGCCACTCCCTCGTCGAAGCCGAACTTGCCGAAGAGCCGGAACCCGGCCGCCAACCGCTGCTTGCGGTACAGCCGTTCTTCCTCGATCGATCGATTCTCGGAAAACGACGGGATCTCGATGTCGGTCGTAGCCATCGCCGGAGTCTACGACCGAGGCGAATGTTTCGACGCCGCGGCGGCAACGCCCGACCACCGCAGGAAGTCACGACGGGTGAAGTCGCAGCCCGGTATCTCAGCCGGCTTGCTTGCTGACGGCCTCGGCGGCGACCGCGGCACCTTCAGGATCGAGGTACCGCCAACTCTTCACCCGCATGTGGTCGTCGAGCTCGTAGACGCGCGGCTGGCCGGTGGGGATGTTCAGCTCGAGCACTTCGTCGGGCGTCATCCCTTCGAGGTGCATGGCGAGTCCGCGTAACGAGTTGCCGTGCGCGGCCACGAGGACGACGTGACCGGCCACCAAATCGGGAACGATGCCGTCGTACCAGTACGGCAACATGCGGCTGATGACATCGGCGAGACACTCAGACTTCGGGATCACGTCCGGTGGTATTCCTGCGTACCGCGGGTCCGATGATGCGTCCCACTCCAACCCCGGCGGCGGAACGTCGAATGACCGACGCCAGATCTTCACCTGGTCGGCCCCGTACTGCTCGGTGGTCTGCTTCTTGTCCTTGCCCTGGAGGTCGCCGTAGTGACGCTCGTTCAACCGCCACGACCGCCGCACGGGGATCCAACTGCGGTCACACGCAGCGAGTCCCAGCTCTGCGGTCCGGATCGCCCGCTTCTGCAATGAGGTGTGAAGCACCGTCGGGAGGACATCGTGTTCGCCGAGCAGCTCGCCGCCCCGCACCGCCTCCGCTTCGCCCTTCGGCGTGAGCCCGACATCAACCCACCCGGTGAACAGGTTCGCCAGGTTCCACTCGCTCTGGCCATGACGGAGCAGGATCAGCGTGGGCATGGCGGAGCAGGTTAGAGGCCGAGCCGCACGGGCCTGGCCGTTCGTCTACGCCGGGGCCGGGAGCCCGATGGTCTTGGTCTCGAGGTACTCCTCGAATCCGGCGACACCGTGCTCGCGACCCAGGCCGCTCTGCTTGTACCCACCGAATGGCGAGTCGGGGCCGAACCACTGGCCACCGTTGACCGCAATGGTGCCGGAGCGGATACGCCGCGCGATGCCGTAGGCACGCTCGAGATCGGTGCCGTTCACCGCACCCGACAGTCCGTACTTCGAGTTGTTCGCGATCCGCACCGCGTCGTCATCGGTGTCGTAGGGAATGACCGCGAGGACGGGGCCGAAGACTTCCTCCTGCGCAAGGGCCGAATCGGGATCGACGTCGACGAAGAGCGTGGGCTCCACGTAGAAGCCCTTCTCCAAGTGCGCCGGACGGCCGCCACCCACCAGAAGCCGGGCGCCATCCGCCTTCGCCTGTTCGATGTGTCCGAGCACGCGCTCGCGTTGTCGTGCGTTGATCAGAGGACCCTGCAAGTTCTCCGCGTCGTTCGGGTCGCCGTACTTCCAGTTCTCGAACGCGGTCTTCAAGAGTTCGACGCCCTCGTCATACCGGGACCGCGGCAGGAGCATCCGAGTGGTGATCGCGCAACCCTGGCCGCCGTGCATGCAGACCATCGCGCCACTCCCGCACTGAGCCGTGAGGTCCGCGTCGTCGAGGATGATGTTGGCGGACTTCCCGCCGAGTTCGAGGAACACCCGCTTCAACGTCTCGGAACCACGCGCCATGATCCGCTTGCCGATGACGGTGGAACCGGTAAACGAGATCATGTCGACGCGCGGGTCAGCGGTCAGCATCTCGCCGACGTTGGCCGCGTCGCCCGACGTCACGATGTTGAACACCCCCGCCGGAATGTCCGTGTATTCCGCCACCAGCTTGCCGATGTGGGTGGCACTCCAGGGCGTGTCGGGTGCGGGCTTCAACACCACCGTGTTCCCCGCCGCGAGCGCGGGGATCACCTTGGAAAGGTTGAGCATGAAGGGGAAGTTCCACGGCGTGATCGCGCCGACGACGCCGATCGGCTCACGCACGACGCGACGTGCGCTGGACATTCCGAAGAACTCGTGCACCGGAAGGTCGTGCTCCCACTCCACGCGGTCGATGCAGTCGATGTCCCACTCCATGTCGTCGATGCAGCTGTCCTGCTGGATCGCGTACGTGAGCATCAGCGGTGCGCCGACCTCGGCGACGATCTGGGGGCGCAGAACTTCCCGCTCCTTGCCCAGCGCCTCTTGCAGTTGCCGCAGACTCCGCTTGCGGAGCTCGCGGTCGCTGGCCCAATCGGATTCATCGAAGGCCCGCCGGGCCGCAGCGATGGCGCGCTCCATGTCGTCGGCGCCGCCGTCGGCCACTCGGCCGATCTCTTCCTCGGTCGCCGGGTTGACGTTCGCGTACGTTGCCCCCGATGCCGCGTCGACCAGTTCGCCGTCGATCAACATGCGTGCTTCCGCCGAAATGGACATGGTGAGCTCCCTCCGTCGGCCGACCGCTCCGTCGACCGTTCGGCAGACTACGCGCCCCGGCGAACACGCGATTCCAATCTTCCAGATGGTCCTGCGACCCGGTACGCGCGTCGTAGCCTTTGTTCGTGCGGATCGCAGCAGTGGACCTGGGTTCGAACTCGTTTCACCTTGTCATCGCCGACGTCCACCCCGACGGCAGCTTCACCCCCGTGAGCGGCGAGAAGGAGATGCTCCGGCTCGGCGATGTCGTAAGCCGCGAGGGAATGATCACCCTCGAAGCCGCCGATGCCGCCGTCGCCACGATGCGCCGATTCCGCCTCATCGCCGAGGCGGCGGGCGCTACCGAGATCCTCGCCTGCGCCACCAGTGCGCTGCGATCTGCCAGCAACGGCGACGAGGTCCTCGACCGGATCGAGCGCGAGGCGGGCATCGCCGCCGACGTGATCGACGGTCTCGAAGAGGCCCGATTGATCTTCACGGCGATCCGGGCCGCGGTCACGATCGACCCGGCGCCGGCCGTCTGCTTCGACCTCGGTGGCGGCAGCCTCGAGATCATGGTCGGAGACGTCGGCGGGCTGGCCTGGGCGGCCAGCGAGCGTCTCGGCGTCGCCCGACTGAGCGCCGAGTTCGTGCGTTCGGATCCGATTTCGAGCGCAGACCGTCGACGCCTGCGCAAACACATTCTCGATGTCCTCGGACCGCGTGCGGTGGAGGTCGGCGAACTCGAACCGAAGATGGCCATCGGCAGCAGCGGAACGATCGAGGACCTCGGCCACATGATCGCGGCACGGCGGGACACCAAGATGCCGCTGACGTTGCATCACCTCTCGTTCACCCGGGACGAACTCGACGAACTCCGAGACGTCCTCGTCGAGTCCACCAACGCGCAACGCAAGAAGATCGAGGGGCTGGACGCCAAGCGGGTGGACCTCATTGTCGCCGGTGCGGAGTTGATGAGTATCGCCATGGAACTCTTCGACGTCCATGACATGACCGTCAGCGAGTGGGCACTGCGCGAAGGCATGGTGCTCGACGCCGTTGGCCGTCACGAAGCCGTCGACTTCTCCGATGATCCGTTCGCGATACGGCGAGCGTCGGTGCAGTCACTCGCCCGCCGCTGTTCATGGCCCGAAGCACACTCCCGGCACGTGGCCGATCTTGCCCTCCAGCTCTTCGACGAGACCCGCGAGCTCCACCACATGGACGATGAGGATCGGGAGCTTCTCGAGTACGCGGCCTTGCTCCACGACATTGGTGAGCACGTCGCCCACGAAGGCCACGACCGGCATGCGGCCTATCTGGTTCACCACGGCAATCTGCGCGGCCTCACCCCGGCATCGATCAGCGTGCTCACCGGACTGGTTCGGTGGCATCGACGCGGCGATCCGAAGGCCAACGACGACTTGGTCGGCAAACTCGAACCCGAGCAACGTGATCGCGTGCGCCGCCTCGCTTCACTGTTGCGCATCGCCGATGGGTTGGACCGCGGTCGCAAGCAAGTGGTCACCAGCGTCCACGCTCGCGTCGGCCCTGAGTTGGTACTGCTCCACATCCGATCGAAGGGCGACCCTGAGCTGGAACTCTGGGGCGCCCGCCGCAAACGGGAGTTGTTCGAACGCACCTTCGACCGTGAGGTCGAGTTCACGAACCACCCCGCCGGTTAGATGCGCCGGCGTCGGCGCTATAAGCCCGTCGCGGTGTGGTGGAGAATGCGGGCGGTGGTCTCCACGACGTCGGCACGCGAAGTTCCGTAGGCCTCGAGGTCGAAGTGGAATGCGGCCATGCGTTCGAGCATTGACACCATCGCCGCCGCGGCGGCGTACGGAGACAGTCCGGAGTGCTGACGGGCCGCCACCTTCGCGCCGATGCCTTCGGTCAGCGGCCGGAGTGATTCGTTCCGAACGGAGCGAAAGCGGTCGTCACCTTCCTGCGCCGCCAAGTTGCGGGTCCGCAGTACCGCGCGATGCTCGTCCCAGTTGGCGATGAAGTCTTCGACGAGACGACGAGCGAACGCGAGGCCGTCGGGTCGATTCCAATCTTCGGCCAGGAGGCCGGCGAGCGACGACGTCTCTTCGCCCACTGCGATCGACAGCGCGAGGACCGCCGCCTCCACATCGGCGAAGTACTGGTAGAAGGTCGCCGGCGAAAGCCCGACCACACGGGCGATGTCGACGACCCGCAGTTCGCGCAGGCCGTTGTCCTCCAACCGTTGCGCAGTTGCGTCGAGCAGCCGCTGCCGAGTCTCGGCCCCGCGTCGGCCCAGCGGCCGCCCGTCGAGCGCCACGGTGCCGTCCGGAGAGTCGTCAGTCATCGACCACGAACTCCACGAACGCCACCTCGTCACTGGCCGGCTTGAACGTGGCATGAACCCGAAGTCCGATCGCCGCATCCTCGATCGCGAGGCTCGGCATCTGCGCAATAAACCGAGCACCGGGCTCATCCACGTCCACGAGCGCAACGACGAACGGCGCCTGCTCCTTGAACGGTGGAATCCCGTGCTGGCGAATCACGGTGAACGAGTACACCGTCCCCCGCCCGGTGGCCGTGACCCAGTGCAGGTCGGCCGATCCGCAGTGCGGGCAGGCGATACGCGGGTAGTGATGATGCAGCCCGCACGAGTCGCACCGCTGGATTCGCAACTCTCGCCGCAGTGCACCGGCATAGAACTCCTCGGCCTCTGGGGAGACACGCGGAATGAGATACCCAGGAACCCCCGAGTCTGTGCTGGTCATGGCCGCCCCCTTCCCGCCCTGTCGCTCATGCCGGCTCGGTCCCGAACACGACGGTGCCCATGGTCGAGAGCCAACCGCCGCTCCCGTGCGCAACCGCGATCTCGGCGCCCTCCACCTGGCTGCCCTCGGCTTCGCCGCGCAGTTGGCGGGTCGCCTCGCACATGAGGAACAGCCCGCGCATGCCGGGGTGGGTGGCGGAGAGGCCGCCACCGTCGGTGTTGGTCGGCAGCGCACCACTGAGGCGCAGCGCGCCCGACGCCACGAACGGACCCCCCTCGCCCTTCGGGGCGAATCCGAGATCCTCGAGGCACACCAACACCGTGTACGTGAAGGAGTCGTACATCTGGAACGTGTCCACGTCGGATGGCGTGATTCCGGCTTCGGCGAACGCTTTCGGTCCGGTCACCGCGCCGGCGGTCACCGTGAGGCCCGGCATCGCCTGGATGGAGTGATGCGTCATGCCGGTGGCGGCCCCGCGTACGTACACGAGCGGTCGACCGGATTCCTTGGCTCGGTCCTCGGTGGTCAGGACGATGGCGCAGCCGCCGTCAGAGACGACGCAACAATCGAGTTTGTGGAGCGGATCCGCCACCAGCTTCGAACCCAGCACGTCGTCCACGGTGATCGGATCCCGATACATGGCGTTCGGGTTCCGACCGGCGTGTTCACGGGTCTGCACCGAGATCGAAGCCAGCTGCTCAGACGTTGTGCCGTACTGATGCATGTGTCGTTGCGCGGCCATCGCGTACGCACCCACCAACGTGAGACCGGTCGGCAGTTCCCAGCTCATCGGATACGGCATCGCCGCCGCACCACCACCACCGGCGCGACCGGTACCGAGTGATCGTCCTGCGGCGGACAACTCGTTGTTGCCGTAGACGATGGCCACCGTGTCCACGTCACCGGCCTGGATGGCGCGGTACGCGTGCAGGAGATGGAACTCGAAACTCGAACCACCGCAACTGGTGGAGTCGAGCCAGTGCGGGGTCAGTCCGAGATATTCGGCGAGCTGCACCTCGTGCATGCCGCCGTAGCCGGCCGACGCAAGGCCGTCGATGTCGTTCTTGGTCATGCGCGCGTCGGCGGTCGCCCGGCCGAACGCTTGTGCTTGGAGCATCAGCGCGCTCAGGCCCGGCGTCTTCGGCCCGTCGGCCAGCCCGACACCCGCAACACACACACGACGGTTCACGGCGGCGGACCCTACCGAACGCCGGTCACGCGTGTTGTGGGAGCATCGCCGCCGTGTTGTCCGACCTGCTCCGTCCGCTGTCGTTCAATCTTGCTCAAGCGTTCGCATCGATTCCGATGCCGGTACCCCTTCGTGACGACCACAGTGCCTACTTCGATCGGCCATTGCCCGACCTCGGAGACGCTTCAACGAGGGTCGTCATCCTCGCCGGGCCCGAGGCGACCTGTGCTCAATCGGCGTTGCATGCACTTGCGGATCACCTCGGTGCGCCGGTGGCCAATACCTGGGGCGCGAAGGGCATCTACCCCTGGGACGACCCGCATCACATGGGCACGTGTGGACTGCAGCGCGACGACTTTGCGCTCCTCGGCTTCGATGAGTTCGACCTCGTCCTCATGGTCGGCGTCGACGACCTCGAAGCGAAGCCGGACCGCAGCGCATGGCAGAGGACCGAACAGATACATCCGTCTGCGCTCGATCACCTGCGTTCCGCATCGACGCCTCGGCCGATGGTGTCGCAGCCGAACGAGCTCTACACGCGGATGGCCGCGATCGCGCAGCCGGGATACGTCGACGACTCGTTCCCCCGGCATCCCGCCCGCGCGGTGATGGACCTCAAACAGTCGCTCGGGCCCAACGATCGGGTGACCGCACAACCCGGGCTCGCCGGCCTCTGGATTGCTCGCACCTTCCCGACCGATCGCATGGGCAGCGTGATCGTGCCGGCAACCAACCAACCAGGAATCAGCGCGGC
>JANLTQ010000087.1:0-5374 GCA_031363005.1 Acidimicrobiia bacterium
TGTGGTGACACGTTCCGCCACACAACTGCTCGAGCGCGACCTTCAACGAATGCGTTCCGGTCCGGCCGGCTCCTGCACCCACGACCTGCAATGTCATCTCATGCCCCCAGTTCGCGACTCGGACGCTCCGAACCGGCGACATCATGACGCACGGACCGGGAACATGCCTTGCCGGTGGCAAGCCGAGCACTTCGCCGAGATTCCGGTGTTCGTGATCCCGTGCTATCGGACGAGCATGAACCACCGCCCGAGCGGACGGCCGCAGATCCGCGTGTCGTCACGCCCGGCTCGGATCAGCTCGCAGGGAGGGCGAGGCCCCGAGCGCCGAGCGCGTGATGCAGTCCTCGCTCCAGCGCGTCGACCTCGCCGCCGAAGCCTGACAACTCGTCGCGACCGAGGACGACGACCCATCCCGATTCCGCCTGAGCGATCACGCACGGCAGCGCGTCGCGCGTCGCGGCCTCGACCTCGGGGCTGCGCTCGTTGCGATGGACGACCTCGAACGGCACGCCGACCCGTCGGCGAAAGGCGTCGAACGACTTCTTGCGCCACACCGGACCATGGGTGATGTCACAGAGCGCGCATTCGAGCCGGCCGAGGAGGTGGCCCACGACGTACTTCGCCTCGCCCGCCGCTCCACCGTCGGCGTCGTACACGCCGACCAACTCGCTGATCACGATCGGTCGAGACACAGAGGTGGGCTCGGTCATGGGGATGGGAACGCGTCGGAACGGTCGAGCATTCCTCGCCCCACCGAGAACCTCGCGCCGGTACGTGCACGACTCAGGAGCGTGGGCTAACAAGGGTGTCCCCCCGACGCAAAGGCCCGGCATGGCGAACCCCCAGCACGCAATTCTCACGAACCTCTCGAAGTACCAGTGGTACACGCACCTGAGCCGGACCGACAACGCCGATCTGGGTGTCATCAAGCAGGCGCTCGCCGAGGTCCGGGCCATCGGTTCCGAGACGGGGGTGACGATACCGATCAATGTGTGTGTCCTCTTCGGCCCCACACTGCTTGCGGACCTTACCGACGACGTTCCCGAGGACTTCCTGCCCTACCCCGGCTACGAGTCCGCCGACGGCAAGGTCGCGAAGGCAACCCAGGAAGAACTGCTCCTCTGGGTGCACTCGGCCGACAAGGACCTGTGCTGGGAGACGCAGTGGAAGTTCCGCAACGCGGTTGCCGGGCACATGACCGTTGCTCGTGAGACACCCGCGTTCATCTACCGCAACAGCCTCGACCTCACCGGCTTCATCGACGGCACCGGCAACCCGCCGCCGGAGGAACAACACGGGAAGGCGATCGTCCCCGAGGGCTCACCGGGCGCCGGCGGCGCGTTCTGCATCGCGCAGCGTTGGATCCACGACCTCGACTATTTCAACGGCTTGTCCCTCGAGGACCAGGAGAACACCTTCGGGCGGACCAAGGCGGACTCCACCCGGTTGGAGACACAGGTACCGACCTCGCACCTGGTCCACGTCGAACTCCGTGACGGCGCACCCGGCGACCAGAGCGCGCCCGAACGCGGCGAGATGGTGCGGCGTTCCACGCCGTACGCGTTTCACGACGGCACCGTTGGCCTGTACTTCATGGGCTTCTGCAAGGACCAGGCCCCGATGCGCGAGCGCATGGAAGCGATGTACGGCCTGAACGGCCAGGTCCGGGACGCGCTCACCGATTACTCGACGCCCGCGTCAGGCGCGTACTACTTCGCACCATCGGTCGAGACCCTGGACGCAATCACGGGCTGACGGCCAGCAGTCGGCGGGCCGTCAGCGTGTCGGCACCACGACGGAACATCGCACACCCGGCGCGTTGGCCAAGCGCCGATCGAGAGTGACCAACGTGGCTTCGAAGGCCTCGGCCAGTGCGACGTACAGCGCGTCGTAGCCCCGGACGTTGTCGCGAAGCTCCCAGGCTCGCTCGAGCAACGGGCGGTGCGACCAGCGCTCACCGGGCCACGAACCGAGATCGTCAACCGCCTGACTTGCGGCCGTCCGGTCGAGCGCGCCGGTGCGATGCTTGGTCTGGATCACCGACAACACCTCGGCGTCGACGAGGTGCGGTGCCGCATGATCGGAATCATCGGTCAGGAGCCGGCGGATGGACTCGGACTCAGGCGTGTCCGCGATGACCTCGAACAGCACCGATGCGTCAACGACCAGCATCCGGCCAGTCCCCGCGGATGTCGTCGAGCGCCTCGATGACCTCGGCCCGGCTGATCGCCGACGGGCGGCGTCGCGTCCGTTCGAGCCATTCGTCGACCGATGGTCGGCTCGCGAGGCGGGCGACCTCGCGTCGGAGGAGTTCTGGGACGGTCAGGCCGACATCGGCGGCGCGCCGTGCCAGCGCCGCATACACGTCGTCCTCGATGTCACGAATCTGCACAGTCTTCGGCATTTCCGCATTGTATCATGCAGGTTCGCATGACATGAATCAACTAAGTCTGGTAAACTAAGTCCATGAAGCGGATCGTGAATGTGCACGAAGCGAAGACTCACCTCTCGCGCTTGCTCGATGACGTGGAGGCAGGGGAGGAAATCGTGTTGGCTCGGGCCGGACGGCCGTGCGCGCGGTTGGTGCCACTCGAGCAGCCGACCGAACGCAGGCTCGGGTTCGTCGAAGGCGTGATCACCCCCGACTTCTTCGACCCGCTCGATGACGATGAGCTTGCCCCGTGGGAATGAGGGTGTTGCTCGACACCCACGCGCTCCTGTGGGCGCTGGTCAGTCCTGACGAGCTGACCAAGAAAGCGCGTGCGCTCATCACCGATCAGGAAACCGAGGTCCTGGTGTCGCCAGCTTCGGCCTGGGAGATCGCGACCAAATCGCGGTTGGGCAAGCTCGACCGAGCCCGGGAGGTCGTCACGAACTACGCCGATCATCTCCGCACGCTGTCCGCGTCCGAAGTCTCGATCACCGGTGCCCAGGCGCTCCTTGCGGGTGGATTCGATGTCCCACATCGCGACCCGTTCGACCGCATGATTGCCGCGCAATCGATCACGCTCGGTGTCCCGGTGGTCACGAACGATGTCGCGTTCGCACAGTTCCCGTGCCAACGAATCTGGTGACATCACCGACACGGCGCGGTCGTATCAGGCGCGAAGCGAGACCTGGATCGACACTCCCCCGGTCGGACGGTTGATGAGCGTGACCATCTGATCGCGGATCTCGGAGTCCGACATCGTCGCGTCGTGCACGAGGCTCCCGATCGTGTCAGCAGCATCGTCATGGGATGCGCCCGACGGTGCGCGATATTGCTACGACCGCGTCGCGTCCACGCCAGCCCCTCATCGTTCGCTCCTGGCGAATCGAAGGCGGGTCCTCCGTCGCGCTTTGAAGGCCGTGACGACCCGACGACATTGGCATCAACTGGGCGATCTCAACCACCTGGCCGATGTTCTCGATGACGGATCAGTCCAGGATGCTGGCATGACCATTACTCACCTTCAGCCGCCGGGGATCCTCGAGTTGCCCGGACTCTCACAAGTCATCGTCGCCTCCGGCACGCGCCACGTGTACATCGCCGGTCAGACGCCGCTCACCGCCGACGGCACCCTGGTTGGGGACGGAGACCTCCGAGCGCAGGCTGTCGTCGTCTTCGAGCACTTGCTCACCTGCCTGCGGGCGGTTGAGGCGACCGTCGCCGATGTCGTCCGCACGACGCTGTACATCGTCGACTTCGGATCTGAATCGCTCGATGCGATCTACGGCGCAGCGTTCGAGGTCTTCGGCGACGATCTCCCGCGCGCAACATCGACACTCGTTGGCGTGTCGGCCCTGTTCCATCCGGGCCAGCAGTTCGAGATCGACGCCGTCGCCATCCTCGACTGACGGCCGGGGGCAGCACGCGTCGTCCCGGTGTCACACTTCCAATCTTGAATCGAGGTCTCCGATGACTCAGACCCAGTCGACCACGCCGCTCCCAACCGGTGTCGTGACCTTCTTGCTCACGGACATCGCCGGTTCGACGCAACTCTGGGAGACGGCGCCGGAGCTGATGGTCGAGGTGATCGCACGGCACTACGAGATCCTGCACGGTGCGGTCATGAGGAACAACGGGGCATTGCCCGTCGAACAGGGTGAAGGCGACAGCATCGTCGCCGTGTTTCGGAACGGGTCGGATGCGATCGCCGCCGCACTGAGCGCGCAGCAGGCGCTGACCGCGGAGGCGTGGCCGGACAACGTCGCTGTCCCTGTTCGCATGGCGCTGCACACGGGTGAGACGAAGCTGCGCGATCTCGGGAACTACGCCGGTGAAACGATCATTCGTACTGCTCGCTTACGCGCGCTGGCGCACGGAGATCAGATCGTCGCGTCTCGACAGTGCGTCGACTTCGTGGCCGATGCGCTGCCGGATGATGCCGACTGGCTCGACCTCGGGTCGTACCGCCTGAAGAACCTCGGCCGCCCGGAGCAGGTCTTCCAGCTCACGCACCCCGACCTCGTGGCGGCATTCCCGCCGCTGCGCGGTCCGGACAGCGTCACCAACAACCTGCCGACGCAACTCACGCCGTTCATCGGCCGAGAAGCAGAGCTCGCGCAACTCCACGCGCTGCTCGACGACACGCGGCTCCTGACGGTGACCGGCTCGGGCGGATGCGGCAAGACGCGGCTCGCACTCGAAGCGGCGACCGACCGTATCGACCACCACGTCGACGGGATTTGGTACGTCGAGCTCGCACCGTTGGGGGAAACGAGCTCGGTGGTCGGCGCGCTCGCAGCGGTCGTACACGTGCAGGAGTCCGCTGAAGAGTCGCTGCTCGAAGCCGTGGTCAGCCGGCTCGCAGACTCGCGTGCCCTTGTACTGATCGACAACTGCGAGCACCTGCTCGAAGAGTCGGCCACCCTGATCGAGGCGCTCCTGCGAGGTTGTCCGCCGCTCCAGATCATGACCACCAGCCGCCAGCCACTCAACCTGCCCGGCGAGGTCACCTGGCGGGTGCCGTCGCTGCGGTCACCGAAAGCCTCCGACGAGGTGACCGTCGAGTCGCTCGCGCAGTTCGATGCCGTTCGCCTGTTCATCGACCGGGCGGTGAGGAATCGTCCGAACTTCGTCGTCACCAACGAGAACGCCGCTCATGTCGCGATGATCTGCGAACAACTCGACGGCATTCCACTCGCCATCGAACTCGCCGCCGCGCGTGTGCGTAGCGTGTCCGTCGCCCGGATCGCCGAGGGTCTCGACGATCGCTTCCGGTTGCTCCGCGGTGGCAGCTCCACCCTGCTGCGGCGTCAGCAGACTCTTTACGAGTCGATCGAATGGAGCCACCACCTGCTGGAACCCAGCGAGCAGGTGTTGCTGCGGAGGCTGGCTCTGTTCAGCGGCGGTTTCACGCTCGACGCCGCAGAAGCGATCTGTGCGTTCGAC
>JANLTQ010000136.1:0-2981 GCA_031363005.1 Acidimicrobiia bacterium
CGACGCGGATGATGCCGCGCTCGTCGAGGTCCTTCAGGATGTCCTCGGAGAGGTTCGGGATGTCCCGCGTGATCTCCTCCGCACCGAGCTTCGTGTCCCGGGCGTCGATCTCGTGCTCTTCGATGTGAATCGAGGTGAGCACGTCGTCGCGCACGAGACGCTCGGACAGGATGATCGCGTCCTCGAAGTTCTGGCCCTTCCACGGCACGAACGCAACGAGAAGGTTCTTGCCGAGTGCCAACTCACCGAGATGCGTTGACGGACCGTCCGCGAGGATGTCCCCTTCGACGACCTGGTCGCCGCTCTTCACGAGCGCCTTCTGGTTGATGCACGTGCCCTGGTTCGACCGGCGGAACTTCGACAGTCGGTAGGTGACCGGCTTGGCGATGTGGTTGTACGCCACCGTGATCGCCGCGCCGTTCACTTCGGTGACGGTGCCTTCGCCTTCGGCGACAAACAGTTCACCGGCGTCGTGGGCGACGCGAGCCTCAACACCGGTACCGATGTACGGCGCCTCGGGACGCAAGGTCGGCACCGCCTGGCGCTGCATGTTGGCGCCCATCAGCGCGCGGTTGGCGTCGTCGTGCTCGAGGAACGGAATGAGCGCGGTGGCGATCGAGACCATCTGCTTCGGCGAGACGTCCATGTAATGGACTTCACTCGGATCGACGTAGGCGACCTCACCACGACCGGCGCGGACGAGCACCTTCTCCTCGATGAACTTGCCGCTCGCATCGATCGGCGCGTTCGCCTGCGCGATGACGTTGCGGTCTTCATCGTCCGCGGCGAGGTAGTCGATGGTGTCGGTGACGACACCCTTGACGACCTTGCGGTACGGCGTCTCGATGAATCCGAAACGGTTGATCCGCGCATAGCAGGAGAGATAACCGATCAGGCCGATGTTCGGGCCTTCCGGGGTCTCGATCGGACACATCCGGCCGTAGTGGCTCGGGTGCACGTCTCGAACCTCGAAGCCCGCACGTTCGCGAGAGAGACCACCCGGGCCGAGGGCCGACAGACGCCGCTTGTGCGTCAGGCCCGCAAGCGGGTTCGTCTGGTCCATGAACTGGCTGAGCTGGGACGACCCGAAGAATTCCTTGATCGCCGCCACCACGGGACGGATGTTGATCAGGGTCTGGGGCGTGATCGCCTCGACGTCCTGGGTGGTCATGCGCTCGCGCACGACCCGCTCCATCCGTGAAAGACCGACCCGCACCTGGTTCATGATCAGCTCACCAACCGAGCGCACGCGCCGGTTGCCGAAGTGGTCGATGTCGTCAGGGAAGTAGTCGTTCGGCTGGTCGTTGGCGTGCAGCTTCACGAGGTAGCTGACCGTCGACAGGATGTCCGCACGAGACATCGTGTACTCGACGACGCCCTTGTCCGGGTCCGCGTTGGGAACCGGGATGTCGAGACGCTTCAGGGTCTTGGCGACCTTGGCGTACTCGTCGACGAGCTTCTTCGACACCTTGTGCCGGCCGACCTTGGCCATGTCGTAACGCTTGGGGTTGAAGAAGAGGTTCTCGATGAGACTCCGCGCGCTGTCCGGCGTGGGCGGCTCGCCCGGACGCAGCTTGCGGTAGATGTCGATGAACGCGGCGTCCGCGTTCTCGGTGCTGTCCTTGGCGATGGTGTTGCGCATCGACTCGTACGGACGGCCCTCGGGATCGAGGATGAGGTTGAGCAACTCCTCTTCGCCCTCACCGAAACCGAGCGCCTTCAGCAGCACCGTGACCGGCTGCTTGCGCTTGCGGTCGATGCGGACGTAGACGACGCCCTTCTTGTCGACCTCGAACTCCAACCAGGCGCCTCGGCCCGGGATCATCTTGGCGCTGACGATGTCCTTCTCGGGCGACGTCTTGTCCGGCGTCACTGCGAAGTACACGCCCGGCGACCGGACGAGCTGGCTCACGACGATGCGCTCGGTGCCGTTGATGATGAAGGTGCCGCGCGCCGTCATCATGGGGAAGTCCCCCATGAACACGGTCTGCTCCTTGATCTCACCGGTGCCGGCGTTCATGAACCGAGCGGTCACGAACAGCGGGCGCGCAAACGTCATGTCCCGCTCGCGGCACTCGTCTTCGGAGTGCTTCGGCGGGTCATAGACGTGATCCGACAGCTCGAGCTTGAGCTGGCCGGTGAAGTCCTCGATCGGCGAGATGTCTCGCAGGACTTCCGCGATGCCCTGATCCAGGAACCACTGGAAGGACTCCCGCTGTACGGCAATCAGGTTCGGAAGGGCCAGCACTTCACGTAGCTGGCCAAAGGAGAATCGTTCTCGGGACGCGAGACGAGTCAACGCAACTCCTCGAAGTTGAGGGATGTGTGCGGGCGCGCGCGAACCAGCACCAGGGATTTGCAAGGGTGGTACGGGTGTATCAACACGGCTGGCCGGGATGCTATACCCCGGGCGCGCGCTCCTGCAAGCAGACCGAGACAGACGGTCACCCCGTTGGGGGTGCCGCCTCGGACCGGGGGAGGATACAAACCCTTCCCGGACAGGTCAAGGATGCTCGATGCAGGCCGTAGTCCTCGGCCTTCGAATGCCTTACTTGAGTTCGACGCTGGCGCCGGCGGCCTCGAGGGCAGCCTTGGCCTTCTCGGCGTCTTCCTTGGAGGCCTTCTCGAGCACCGGCTTCGGCGCCGAGTCGACGAGCTCCTTGGCTTCTTTCAGGCCGAGACTCGTCAAGGAACGAACCTCTTTGATGACCTGAATCTTCTTGTCGCCGGCCGCCATGAGGACGACGTCGAACTCGTCCTGCTCCTCGGCTGCCGCGGCGTCGCCGCAGCCACCCGGTGCTGCCGCAGCTGCGACCGCGACGGGAGCCGCTGCGGTCACGTCGAACTCCTCTTCGAATGCCTTGAGGAACTCGTTCAGTTCGAGGACGGTCATGCTCTTGAAGACGTCCAGCAGTTCACTCGTGCTCATAGCCATTTCGTGTTCCTCTTTCTTTGTCCTCTTGCTCCTGCGGAGCGGGCCG
>JANLTQ010000143.1:0-3295 GCA_031363005.1 Acidimicrobiia bacterium
CATCCAGCTGATCGAGTGCCGGGCGCCGGCAACGTCCTTCGAGGATTGCGGGATCGGGGGCGGGATCGGGTTCGGCTCCAGGCCGGACGCGCTCGGCAACTTCTCGGCCGAGATGAACGTTGCTCGGACCATTCAGACCACGAGCGGACCCGTCCGCTGCGACACCACGCCCACGACGTGTGTCGTTGCGGCCTTCTCGTTCCCATCGTTCGCGCCCGCGGCCACCGCCGCGCTGGCCTTCGATCCGAGTGTCCCTGTTCCACACCCGACGGTCACGGTGACGCCGGCCTCGGGGATTCGGGCCGGCCAGTCCTTGGCGGTCACGGGATCGGGCTTCGCTCCCGGGCACGGCCTGAGCATCTTCCAATGCGGAGTCGGCGAGTTCTGCGACGGCGAATCAGGCTCTCCGGTTCGGGTCGCTGCGAACGGCACCTTCAGCTCGACGTTGACCGCTTCACTGCGCACAACAGTGAACGACGTGGACCTCAGTAACTGCATCGCGGTGGCGTGTGAAGTCCGGATCGAGGACTACACGGACTCGGAATACACCACGGCCACGCCCATCGGGTTCGACCCGAGCCAGCCGCTTCCGCCCACCCCGACGATCACGGTCACGCCGTCGACCGGGCTTCACCACGACCAAACCGTGACCGTGGCGGGCCAGGGCTTCGATGCGCAGGCGTACGTCGAGATCTCCCAGTGTGCGCCAGACACGTTCGGCTTCTGCTCGGACTACCTCACGGATGTCGTCGTCGGTGCCGACGGGACCTTCTCGGCGTCGGTGACGGTCAGTCGGTTGGTGAGTTCGTTCGACCTCGGCCCTGGTGGGCCGAGCGCACCGACGACCGTCGACTGCGCCACGGGTACCTGTTCCATCAGTGCGAGCGAGTTTTCGGACAGCGGGATTTCACTCGATGCGTCGGCACCGCTCGCGTTCGACGCTTCGGTACCACCGCCGGCGATGCCGAGAGTCACGGCGGACCCGCTGACCAACTTGCCCAGCCGCGCCACGGTGACCGTGTACGGCTCGGGATTCCGCGCCGGTGAATCCGTCTACGCCGAGCAATGCATCTCGAGTGTGGACTTCGGGACGTGTGGTGGTTTCGCCCAGGCCACGGCCGACAGCTTTGGTGACGTCACGTTCACGGTCCCAGTGCGCCGAACTGCAACCTCGTTCGACGGCACTCCAGCCGACTGTGTTGATCCTGCCGTGACCTGCCAGATCACGGTGAACGGGGAACGTTCGTACGAGCGGTTCGACTTCACGCTGAGCTTCGATCCGAATGCGCCGGTTCCGCCAGCGCCGACGCTGACCGTGACGCCCAACACCGGGCTCGGCTACCGCCAGTCGGTCGCGGCGCACGGCTCGGGGTTTTCGGCGAACACGACGGTGGTGCTCGAGCAGTGCACGGCCACAACGCCGAACGGCACGCTATGCAGCGGCTACGCCGAAGCGACGACGGATGCCGCCGGTTCGTTCGACGCCAGCGTGCTGGTCCGCCGGATATCCGCCTCACCATTTGGACCCGGGACGACCGACTGCGCGGTGACGCCGTGCACGCTCGTGGCCCTCGATTTCGGCGGGTTCGGTGAGTTTGGCGATTCGGCCTCGGTCAACCTCGAGTTCGATCCGAACTCGGTTGCGCCACCTCCGCCCGTCCTCAAAGTGTCACCGGACGACGGACTCCACGACGGCGACACCGTCGAGGTGCGCGGGTCCAAGTTCACCCCCAACTCGAACGTCGCCGTGCTCGAATGTGCCGGCGTGGTGGATATCACCACCAACTTCAACTGCGACTTCTCGGTTCCAATGCTCCAGCGCACCGATGACCGTGGTCGGCTGACCGCCGCCATCGTCGTGCACACGAGCATTGCTCCCGGCTTCGGCGACACGTCCGATTGTGCGACGGAGCCGTGCAGTGTGGTGGCCTTGAACATCGACGACCCAACCGAGTTCGCCAGTGCGTCAATCGAGTTCGACGTCCCCGAACTCGACGTCGACAAGGTCTCGATCAGGGAAGGAACCGGGGGAGTGACCCCCGCTTCGGTGCCGGTCTCACTTTCGGAGGCTTCGAGTGCGCCGGTCACGATCCAATGGCATGCCGAAGCCGGTTCGGCCTCCGTCGCCGACTTCACCACAGCTGCGGGCACGGTCGTCATCGCGGCCGGATCCACGAGCGGGGTGATTCCCGCCGAGGTGGTTGCGGACTCGATCGACGAATCCACGGAACGGTTCACCATCGTCGTCGACTCGGCAACGGGCGTGCGGATCGATGACGGCACCGCCAGGGTGAAGATCAAGGACGACGATCCGGAACCCTCGGTGTCGATCGGCGACGCCGCGGTTGGAGAGGCGGGCGGCGCGGCGCTGGTGCCGGTCCGCCTGTCCAGAGCCAGCGGGCGAGCGGTGACCGTCGAGTTCCGAACCCATCACCGCTCGGCGCGTTCGGGACGCGACTTCACCCGCACGCGTGGCATCGTGACGTTCGCCCCCGGTCAGACCGAATTGTTCGCGATGGTGGCGATCACCGACGACGCTCAACATGAGGGCGTCGAGACGTTCCGGATCGAACTCGAGGATGCCGACGACGTCGAGATCGCCGACGACACCGCAACCGTGACGATTCTCGACAACGACTGACCGGCTCGTCTGCGGTCGTGGCCGTCCCGACGCTCGAGCGCAACGGCGGTTGGTCAGTGCGCCGCCAGCAATCCGACCGCGGTGCGGACCCGGTCCATGGTCGCGGCGGCGATCGCACCGGCCTGCGCCGCGCCGATGGCGAGGAGCCGAGTGAGTTCGGCCGGGTCGGCCGCGAGTTCTGCGTATCGCTCGCGGGTCGGCCGGAGGTACTCGACGAGCGCGTCGGCGACGGCGCCCTTGAACGATCCGTACCCGCCGGTGGCGTACTCGGTTTCGAGGTCCGGGACCGGCGTGCCCGTGGCGACGGACAGCAGCGACAGCAGGTTGGACACGCCCGGCTTGGCCTCGACGTCGTACCGAACCACAGTGTCCGAGTCCGTGACCGCGGACTTCACCTTCTTGGTGATCGCCTTCGGCTCGTCCAGAACCAGGATGGTTCCCTGGGGCGAATCCACCGACTTGCTCATCTTCGCGGTCGGGTTCTGGAGGTCCTTGATGCGGGCGCCGACCGGGGGCATCGTGGCCTTGGGGACCACCAACGTTTCGCCGAAGCGGTGGTTGAACCTCGTCGCGATGTCGCGGGTGAGTTCCACGTGCTGGGTCTGGTCTTCACCCACCGGGACGTCGTCGGTGTCGTAGAGCAGGATGTCCGCG
>JANLTQ010000151.1:0-7255 GCA_031363005.1 Acidimicrobiia bacterium
CGCCAGAGAGGATCATTCAAAGAAGGTGATCTCCTATGCGGAAGGTCTACGTCCGTACTGCCCTGCTCATGTCCAGCGCAGCAGCTCTGCTGCTCGCCGGTGGTGCACTCAGGTGGAAGTAATCAAGGCGTAGTGCAACCGAGGTCTTGCCGCCAACAGCTGGCCCCTGGGGATATCTCATGAACGACCATCGCGCGACGAGGGTCACTGCGTATTGCGTCGCGCTCGCGACCTGCGCAGCCGGGCTTGGCGCAGTGCTCGGCGTGCGCGGTCCGCTGCCGGCGGTCGCACCGTTGCTCGCGCTCGCGCTGCTCCACCTCTTCGCCGAAAATCAACTGACCGACCTCACCGCCGAGCTCGGCTCGAGCGCCGGCGTGATGCTCTGCACCGCCGCGATGGTGGTCTTCCGTTCCGACCACAGCGCGCTCGGCGTATTCATCGTCGGCGTCGCGGGTGGGTTCTACCTCCCACAGGTCCTGAAGTGGGAGTGGCGCAAGCTCCTCTTCAATTGCGCGATGTTCGCCATCGCCTCGGTCGCCTCGGGCTTGGTGTTCTGGGCGATCACCGGTACGGGGAAGGCGTCGCCGGGCTTGTTGCTACTGGCTGCGTTCCCGACCGCGCTGGTGTATGCCGTGGCCAACGTCGTCATGGTGTCGATCGTCGTCATGTTGGCAACCGGGCAACGCCTGCGCGACGTCATCTCCGTCGGGAGTCGCGAGTACCTCGTGTACTTCCCGTTTGCGTTGCTCGGAGTGTTCCTCGGTCTGCTCTACCTGGATTACGAGCTCGCCCTCGTCCCGTTGTTCCTGGTGCCGATCATCGTGGCCCGGCAGGCGTTCTCGAGCTACCTGGCGCTCAAGCGGTCCCACGAGGCAACGGTGCGGATCCTCGTCGGCGCCCTCGAGGCCAAGGACCCCTACACCGCGGGTCACGCGGAACGGGTTGCGGACTACGCCCACTACATCGGGTTGGAACTCGGGATTCCTGCGAGTCGGCTCGAACGGCTGCGGCTCGCGGCCTTGATGCACGACGTCGGCAAGCTCGTGGTGCCGAACCATCTGTTGAACAAGCCGGGCAAGTTGACAGCCGAGGAGTTCGACATCGTGCGCAAGCACGAAGACGTGTCGGTCGAGATCCTGACCCGCATCGATTTCCTGGCGCCGGTTGCGCCGAGTGCCACCAGCGAAGCCGCGCACTTCTCACCCGTTGCGGATGACCGCGGGCAACCGGTAGAGCCGCACATCGTGGCGGTGGCCGATGCGTACGACGCGATGACGTCCACTCGGTCCTATCGGCGCGCCCTGAGTCAGGACATCGCGTTCGCCGAACTCCGCAAGAACTCCGGCCGCCAGTTCCACCCGCGGGTCGTGGATGCGCTGATCTCCGGTCTGCGCCGACGCGGCGAGGTGCACGGTGCCGGTCACGAACTCTTCGTGCACCACGTCAGTGCCCCGAGCGGACACACCGGCTCTGCGGGACTCGGTGACC
Source organism: Acidimicrobiia bacterium (assembly GCA_031363005.1). Classification (GTDB taxonomy): domain Bacteria; phylum Actinomycetota; class Acidimicrobiia; order IMCC26256; family JAENVU01; genus JAENVU01. Next base: position 1,489 of record JANLTQ010000151.1, read on the forward strand.
TGCTTCCCGAGGTCGACGACGTCACGGCCGGGCCGACGGCTCGATGATGAAGGACTGGATGCGCGTCACCATCGTGGTGGTCCTGACGGCGTTGGCCGCGGCGATCACCGAGTTCCTGGACCACGGTGGTGCCGCGACTGCGCTCGTGGTCTTGACGGGCGTCGTCGCCCTGGGTGAACTCGTCGTGCTCCGCCCTCCACACCGCGCCGCGCTGCCGCTGGCGTACGCCTTCATGCTCGTGCTGGTGCGCGCTGCGTCACCGGGCGAGTGCATCGCCGCGTTTGCCGTCGCCGAGTTGGTGGTGCTCCCACTCCGAACCGAGATCTGGAACGAGCGCGTCCACGCGAGCGCTGAACACTTTGGTGCCGGAATCGTGGCGCTCGGTGTCTACCGCCTGGCCGATTCGATCGATGGCCTCTCACCGACGCCACGCATGCTGACCGCCCTCGCGTTGAGCGGTGTGGCAATGATCGTGGTGCACGAAGTCATCGCCTTCTCCCGCTCGTATCGCCTTCCGCCGATCGGTGGTGCCGATCTGGCGCTCGTGGCCTCCGGAATGCTCATGGCGATCGGCTTCCGTGGTGTCGAGGCGCGCCAGAGCGTCGGGCTCTGGAGTGTGGCGCTCTTCTCCATTCCGCTCCTCGCCGCGTGGTACTCGTTCGAACGGTTGGCAGTGATCAGCCGGACCTCGGCGCAAACCATCGAAGCCCTGTCCGTCGTGCCCGAGATGGCAGGACTGGCAACGCCCGGACACGCGGCTCGCGTTGCGGACCTCTCGGTGCAGGTCGGTGACCGACTCGGACTCCGGCGTCGGGAACTCGACGACTTGCGCGCGGCGGCGCTGCTCCACCACCTCGGTCACCTCTGTCTGGACGCCGAAGAAGTTCGTGACCGGCCGATCGAACCGGCCGAGGTCGCGGAAAAGGGTGCGGAGATCTTGCGGCAGACCGATCTGGCCAAGGCGGGCGACCTGCTCGCCACCGACGACCTGCACCTCGGCGGTCAGATCCTGCGAGTCGTGAGCGCGTACGACGATCTGGTCGCGGCGGGCGTCCCTACCCAAGCAGCGGTCGACGCGCTCTATTCGGGACCGGGTTTCGTCTACGACCCGCGCGTGCTTGAAGCCCTCGATGCGACCGTTGCGGGGTCGGCGGTTTCGCGGGTCGGCGCTTCCTCGGGCTGAGGCTCCCGTACGTCGATCAGTTGCTCGCCTTCGAGGGCGGGGAGATCGACGAATCGTGCACCCGCTGAACCACGCCGACGCCGAACGCGTCGACTGTTGGCGTAGGCGAGTTCGATGATGCCGACGCCGAGGACCAGGTCACCGATCGAGATCGCGGCGTTGAGCGGCGATCCGTAGGCGAACCGGTCGGAGAGCACGGGGAGAATGTCGGTCTTCCGCTCGGGTCGATGCTTGATAGTGGTCTCGCGCGGCAGACCGTTGACGACGGTGTACGGCATCCCGAGGTTCAGGGCGATGACGAGGGCGTTCAGCGCGATGCCGAGCCCGATCACGGCGATACCGCGGGTCCGGAGATTGCTTGCGCAGAACCCGAGCACGCCGACGTAGGAGAGCAGGAGCGCCGCAATCCCCACGTCGTTCAGTCGTGCCGACGGAAGGTCCACTGCCGCGAGCAGGATCTGGATCCCCAAGCCGACGGCTAGCAACCAGCCCCGTGAAAATCGCGTCTCGGCGAGGCGCAGATACGTGCCGTCGGTGACCTTGACCACGCCGACGGCGAGGACCAGCACGACCACGTAGAACAGCACCGCGTGCACGGTACTCAACGTGGTTTGTGCGGGCGCGACTCTCCCGCCCGAGGTGGGAGCACACCTAGGCTCGCTCGATGGCTGACGCGGAAGTTCTGTACGCGGTCGACGGCGCGGTGGCGCGGGTGACGATCAATCGCCCCGAGCGCCGCAACTCGATGTCGTACGGGGTGATGCAGGGACTACGAGATGCGTTCGCCGCGGCCAAGGCCGACGATGGGGTGCGCGTCGTCGTGTTGACCGGTGCCGGGGACAAGGCCTTCTGTGCCGGCGCGGATCTCGGTGGCATCGCCGACAACGCGGGTGCTGCGGCCGCACACGACGGACGCGGTCTGCTCGCGGATCTGTTCCGGGAGATGTGGGCGCTCGGCAAGCCGACGATCGCACGGGTACGCGGCTTCGCCCTCGCCGGCGGGTTTGGGCTCGCGCTGGCGTGTGACGTGGTGATCGCGTCCGACGACGCGCAGTTCGGAACCCCGGAGGTGAACGTCGGGCTCTGGCCCTACATGATCACGGTGCCGATGTTGCGTTCGATGCCGCCGAAGACCGTGCTCGAGTTGCAGATGACCGGTCGGCGGGTCGGCGCTGAGGAAGCAGCGCGTATCGGCTTCGTGAACCGAGTCGTTCCGACGGAAGATCTCGACGTTGCGGTCGACGAATTCGCGACCGCTCTCGCGGCCAAGTCCCCGCTCGTGTTGCGATGGGGCCGAGACGCGTTCTACCGGGTGTTGGAGATGGATGCGGATGCGTCGCTCGACTACCTCCAAGGGATGCTCACCATCCACACCCAGTCCGAGGATGCCGCCGAGGGTGTTGCTGCGTTTGCGGAGAAGCGCACCCCCGTATGGAAGGGCCGGTAGATGACCCGACCCGAGGTCAAGTACGCCGAGAGCGCCGACCTGTCGATCGCGTATTGCCGGTACGGAACGGGAGTCGACGTCGTGATCGTGCCCGGCTTCGTGACCCACCTCGATCTGATGTGGGACCTGCCCATCGCGAAGCAGTTCGAGGAACGGGGCAAGTACGCGCGCGTGGTCATGTTCGACAAGCGCGGCACCGGACTCTCGGATCGCAGCATGGGACTCGGCAGCGTCGAGGACCGCATGGACGATATCCGCGCGGTCATGGATGCTGCGGGCCTGGAACGCGCCGCGCTGCACGGGATCTCGGAAGGCGGGCCGATGGCGATCATGTTCGCCGCGACCTATCCCGAGCGGGTCACTGCGCTCGTGTTGCAGGGGACCTTCGCCCGGATCCTGGCCGACGTCGACTACAAGGGCCTCCCTCCAGCGTTCGTCGACGGGTACGTGGACTCGATCGAGGCCCGATGGGGGACCGGTGAAGTGATCAGCACATTTCTCCAGAGCGAGCCCGGGAGCGTCGAACCGGACGCGCTCGCCCGGTACGAGCGCAGCTCGTGCACCCCGCACATGGCCGCGCAGCTGATGCGCCACAACATGGCCATCGACGTGCGCGAGGTGCTCCCGGTGATCGATGTCCCCACGCTCGTGCTCCACCACACGGGGGATCCGGTCGTGCCGGTCGGCCGCGCGCACTACCTCGCCGAGCACATCGCCTGCGCGCGGTTGGTCGAGCTGCCCGGCGCCGTACACGTAGGCCCCGAGAGCGCGGCGTTCTCGCCGACGGTTGCGGAGTTCCTGACCGGTGAGCGCCGGGAGGTCGAACCCGACCGGGTGCTCGCGACCGTGCTCTTCACCGACATCGTGAGCTCGACCCGCCAGGCGTCCGACCTCGGCGACGCGCAGTGGCGGGCCCTGCTCGACCGGCACGACGACATTGCGCGTCGGGAGATCACGGCGGCACGCGGACGGGCGGTGAAGTCGACCGGCGACGGGTTCCTCGCGGTGTTCGATGGCCCGGCGCGAGCAGTCCGCTGTGCCCAGGCGATGGGAGAAGCGGTCCAGGGCATCGGCCTGGAGATCCGCGCCGGCCTGCACACCGGGGAGTGCGAGCTGCGCGGCGACGACGTCGCGGGTATCGCGGTGCACCTCGGGGCGCGCATCGGCGCGCTCGCCGGTCCGGGCGAGGTGCTGGTGTCGTCGACGGTGCGGGATCTCACACTGGGTTCGGGGCTCGAGTTCGCAGACCGCGGCCGCCACCAACTCAAGGGTGTGCCGGGCGACTGGCAGGTCCTGGCCGTCACGACCTGACGGGACAGCACGGGTGGCTCGCCTCGGTTGCCGGATTCAACCGCGTCGGAAGCCGCCCTCGGAGTTGATGACCTGACCGGTGATCCATGCGCCGTCGTCGGACACCAAGAAGCTGACGAGGTTGGCGGCGTCGGTCGGGGCTCCCCACCGGCCGAACGGCATCGACTGCGCTACCGCGTCGTTGCGCTCCGCGTCGGCCCACCCGGTGTTGGTCGGGCCGGGGTTGATCGCGTTCACGGTGATCCGCCGATCGGCGAGATGGTCGGCCAGGCTGGCGGTCATCTGGTGAACCGCACCCTTGCTCACCGAGTACGGCAACTCGTTCGGCATCGGTGCCAGGTGCTGACCACTGGTGAACAGCACGACCCGTCCGCCGGGTCGAGCGTCGTCGTGGTGGGCGGCGAAGGCTTGGACCAGGAGCAGCGTGGCGCGCGCGTTGACTGCCCACGAGAGATCGAGCTCGTCGGCGGTCAGGGTTTCCAAGGTCTGCTGCGAACTCCGCGCGTGGTTGGCCACGAGAATGTCGACAGCTCCGAAGCGCTCGTGCGCGGCAGCAACGACCTGTGTCGGTGCGTCCGTCTCCGCGAAGTTCGCTTCGAGGTGACCGACCCGATCGGGGTGACCGAGTGAGCTGATCAGCGCGTCGATGCCGTCGTCATCTGCACCCCACGGCTGGGCTTTGTCGTGAGCAGACCATGACTGGACGAACACCGACGCGCCGTCGGCCAGAAGTCGTTGCGCGATCGCGAATCCGATCCCGATGCGCCGACTCACGCCGGTCACGATGGCGAGCCGTCCTGCGAGTGGTGGATCCATGGCGCCGACGGTAGTGCGCAGCCGGTTCTGCGCTCGCGGGCTGAGCTCAGTGTGATTCGGGTGCGGGGTCGAACAACGCAAGCTCCGCGTCATCGGGCGCTTCGAAGTGTGCGAGCCAGCCGTCGAGGTCGGCGCGCCGGATCGGGTGGCTGTCCCAGGGAGATTGTGAGTTCCGTGCATCGATGCGCCGCCAGAGTTCTGCGGCCGGCACGTCGAGGGAGTGCAGTTCGACGCCGACACCAAGGCCACGAGCCACGGACCGCATCTCGTCCCGTTCGCTGCGAGCCCAGAGCCCAAAATCAAGGACGACGCTCAGCCCAAGGCGCAAAATCTCTTGGGCGAGCTGCCAGAGTTCACGTTCGACCTTCTCCCGGGTCGGTTCGTCCCAGGGGGTGGAGCCGAGCGCCCAGAGCCATTCATCCTTCGTGAGCCGAACGGCACCGCGATCCGCGGCGAGTTGCCGAGCACGTGTGGTCTTGCCCGCGCCCGGCAATCCGCAGGTGAGAATCAGTCGGGTCTCGGGCACAGCGTCTGAGTCCAGCAGTTCGCACTGCCGGGTGTCGACCAATTGCGGCGCACCGTGGAATCTGTTGCCAGGTCGCGGTTCATCGCAACAGTCGAGGACCCACAGTCTCGGCCCGACGGCTTAGCTCAGCGCGGATCAAGTACCCCTGCCCGTTGCGTTCACTGGCCTCATTCCCGTTCAGAGGCCGGCGGCCTTTCGTGACCGAGCGCGCGCGGCCTCACGATCCGCGTGCCGGCGCGCTACTTGCACCTCAGGGCGGTCGCGGTCGGCCTTGCTGGAAAAGACGGCCTGGAAGAAGTCGAGGATGGCCAGCCAGATCACGATGCGCAGCGTACGGGACGCGCATCGCGTGTCAAACGTTCCGACACCTCTCGATTGTTGCGGCTCGGGTCGCGGTCCGGCGCGTGTGTTTATGCGGCGAGGGTGTTCCAGGGGTTGGGGGTGAGTTCGCGGCCGTCGGGTCGGTAGATGCGCAGGATCTGGT
>JANLTQ010000166.1:0-4760 GCA_031363005.1 Acidimicrobiia bacterium
TCGATGAGGACCCCGCCGAGATCGAACAGCACGAGATCGAAGCCGGCGATACTCATAGCGCCGCCCGTCCGCCGTCGACGCTGAACACGGCACCGGTCACCGATCGCGCCTCGGCACCCATGAGGTGCACGGCCAGCGCCGCAATCTCCTCGGGCTGCACCAGAGTCCCGAGCGGCACACCGGGAAGCCCGCGGTCGATATGACCGGGCAGGCCGAGGGTCATCGGTGTTTCGGTGAGGCCGGGCGCAATCACGTTGACCCGGATGTTCCGCGGTGCCAGCTCCACCGCCAGGCTGCGCGCGAGCGTGTGGACTCCCGCCTTGGCCGCCGCGTACGCCAGATTGCCCGTGCCCGGCCGGAGCGCCAGCGAGGATCCGGTCGCCAGGAGTACGCCACCGTCGGCGCCGAAGTGGCGTACCGCGGCTCGGAACGTCAGCAGCACGCCCGTGAGATTGACGGACAGCACGCGGTCCCACTGCTCGAGGTCGAGGTCGGCGAACTCCGATGACGGCGGGAGGATGCCGGCGTTGGCATGCGCGACGTCGAGCCCTCCGAGCTCGTCGGCCAACGAATCCACGGCGCCTGTGATCGCGGTCGGATCCGACACGTCGGCCACCCGCATCGTGGCGTCCCCACCCTGCGCGCGGATCTCGTCGACGAGCAAAGCGAGCCCGGCGGACTCGAGTCCGATCACGCCGACGGCCGCGCCCTCCGCGGCTGCACGCATCGCGGTGGCTCGGCCGATGCCACCCTCGGCGCCGGTGATGAGGACGACGCGACCCTTCAGACGGGCGTGGTCCACCTTCGTCACGACGCGCCTTCGAACATCCCGGGATGGTATCGACGTGCCCGTCGCGCCCGCGCGGACTGGACCACTAGGTTCGCCGATATGGATCTCCCTTGCGTCTGGGATGCCCCACGACCGTACGTGCATCCGCTCACCACTCCCGCCGGCGCGGTGCTCACCGTGGAGGCGCCGGCGGATCACCCGTGGCATCACGCCCTCTGGTTCACGATCAAATTCGTGAACGGCGAAAACTTCTGGGAGGAGTACGGCGACTTCGGCACGCTCCGCACGATCGATGTCACTCGTGTCGACGATGGAGTCCAAGCCACCATCGATTGGATTGCACCCGACGGCGAGTCAGTTCGCCTCAAGGAGGTCCGAACGATTCGCACAACTCCTCTCGACGAGCGTTCATACGCCATCGACTGGGACGAGCAGCTCACGATGCTGACCGACACCGTGCTCGATCGCACCCCCTTCACCACGTGGGGCGGATACGGCGGCCTGACGTTCCGCGGCGCGCCGGACTTCACCGACACCATCATCCGCCTCGCTGACGGCACCGACCGTGACCGCGCCCTCGGAGACCCCTCCCCCTGGCTCTCCATCGAAGGCACCCCCCACACCTGGATAGCTACCGAGCCGCAGAACAAAAGAGCGGGTGTGCTGTTGTTCGATCATCCGGACAATCCGCGGTCGCCGTCACCGTGGTACGCCAGCACCAAGGCGGACACCTACGGCGAGGGCTGGGCCAACTTCGTGAACGCGGCGTTCTTATGGGACGACCCGCTCAACGTCGCGGCGAATGAAGATCTCGACCTTCGGTACCGGGTGATCGTGCACGACGGGCATTGGGACACCGACCGCATCGGCGCCGAGTACGCCCGGTGGATCGGCTGATGCCGGACAGTCACGCCCTCGGCGACGAACTGCTGAGCTTCGTCACCACCACGGTGGCGGACCTCGCCACCGCCCACTTTCCGGACTGGCGGATCCCGCGAACCTTCGGCGGTCACCGCGTCGACGCGGACGTACGCGCCGACCTCGTCTTTACCCTCACCCATCTCGCGCAGAGCGGCGTCACCGACATCGCCAACGGGCCGATCGACGACGTCATCGCCCGGCTCCTCACCGAGGTCAACGGCAGCACCACGCACACGTTCTTCTCGTACCGCATCGCCGAGACCCTGCTGCGTCGGGGCCCTTTCGCCGCCAACCCGCTGCTCGCCGGCGCGACCGAGGCCCAACGCGCGGAGGTCGAGCGCGCCACCGACAGCCGGGACTGGATCGAACTGCTCGACACCGACATCCTCCCGCGCAACTACGCGGCGGTGTTGTCTCGCTGCGAACTGGCGCGCACAGAGCTCGGGCTCGCGGAGGAACCCGCTGTCCTTGCGTCACTCATCGAGCGGCTCACAACCCTGCTGAACCAGAACCCGCTCGGCGCGCTGGACGACTCGAACGACGGTTCCGGTCGCTACGACATCTACACGGCCGACATCTGGTTGTTCTGCGAACCCCTCGCGGACCGACTCGGCCAGGTCTGGATGCACGGCGCCCGCACCGCGCTCGACCTCGTCGACGCGGTCGCCGGGCCCGACGGTGCGGCGATTCCGTGGGGCCGCTCGACCGGCGTCCTCGCGTCCGCACTGACCGTGGAACTCGCCGCGCTCGCGTTGCATCCCGACCTTCGGGACGACCGTGCAAGCAGCTGGATCCGCCGCGGCATCGACGCGTTCCGCTCCACTCGTCGCCGGTTCGACGCCGACGGCGTGATCGACGCGCACCGGTACCGGAACCAAGATGAATACCGCGGTCCGGCGCGCCGACTGCAACTCACGCTCGACGTCCTTGGCAAGCTCGCGTGGGCCGGTGCCGCACTCCGAGATGCCGAGGCGATCGAACCCGCGTCGGCACGCGAGACCTACCGGCCGCGCGACAGTCGTATCGATTTCGAGTCGGATCGTCACGCGGCCGTCTGGGTGAGCGCCAACCCTGCGCAGCGGGTCGTCGTCCCCTTCGTCGGCGCGACGCGCAGCCACTACTTCCCCGTGCCGCACGCGCCGGGCACCTTCGAGGCGCCCGTCGACAATGACCAGGTGGTCTGGGCGCCACTCGTCATTGACGGTGCGCGTCGCGCGACCACTGCGCACCTGCCAACGGACCTCACCACCGAGCGGCACACCGTCACCGCCCGCTGGGACGGCCTGAAGGTCTGTGGCCTCGGTCCCGGCGGCAGTACCCCCGATCCGCTCGCCGGGTCGTGCACGACCACCTACGAGCTGGACCGCCGGACCGTCGTCGTCACCCATGATCTCGCCCTCGAGTCCGCACCCGACGCAATCGCGGTGCTGATCCCGGAGACCGAACGCGCCGAACTCCGCGTGGAGTTCACCGCCGACGCGCCCCACGCGATCACCACCATCGAGGTCGGCGGTATCGCCGAATGGTCGACCCCATACTCGGGGCTACGGCGGGTTCATCAACTCGATGTCGATGCCACCACCCGGGTGCGCATGAGCGCTCTGGTCACACCGTTGTTGCGCGTGGCGTCGACCGCGCACGGCCACTGGTACGACCGCCTGCTTTATGCGCCGATGGCGGATCGCGTTCGGGGAATGCCCGCCCCCATCGGCGTCCTCGCGGACCGGTCCGTCCAGCTCGACGACGTCGAGATGCTGCACCTCCACTGGCCCGAGTGGTTCGGATTCGACGATCCGTCGGTACACGCCGAGCTCATCACCCAACTCGCCGACCGCGGGATTCCCATCGTGTGGACGGCCCACAACCTGACACCCCATGACCGCAGACCCGATGTCTATGACCCGATCTACCAACAGTGGGCCACCGCGGCCGACGCGGTGATCCACCATTCCGAATACGGCCGGGCACGCATGCTCGCCCGCTACTCGTTCCGGCCGGAGTGCCGTCACGAGACGATCGTGCACGGTCACTTCGGTGATCTCTGGCCGGCAGCGCACACCATGACGCGCGCCGACGCCGAGCAACGCCTGGGATTCGAACCGACCAACATCAGGATCGGTCTCGTCGGCGCGCCGCGTGACGACAAGAAGGTGCTGGAGTTTCTCGACGCGGTCACCCAATGTGCGCGTGAAGACATCCAGGTGGCGTGTTGGTCACTCCGGATCGACGAGACCGCGCCGGCCGACCCGCGCATCGTGGTCGCCGATCGCTACCGCGGCGTCGACGACCTCACCTACGCCACCCGGCTCGCCGCGTGCGACGTGCTCGCCTTTCCGTTCGACCCCGAGGGCGACATGCTCGCCACCGGGACCATCGCCGACGCGATCGGCGTCGGCATCCCGGCGCTGGTCTCCGAGTGGCCGTTCCTCACCGAGATGCTCGGCGACGCGGGGATTCCGTGCGGCGACACCGCGTCGACCATCACCGCCGCGCTTGAGACCCTCACCCGCGCCGACGTCGACACTGCAGCCGCGGCGACGCGCGCCCTCCGACCGAGTTTCGACTGGGCGCCACTCGCACAACGGACCGCGGACCTCTTCGAACGCGTCGTCCTTCGCGAGGCCTGACTCGGAACCACCGACACCCGCGAGTCAGTTCTCGGGACGGCCGAGGAACGGCCCCAAGACGGCGAGCGCACTCCCGGCAAGGTCCGAGTCGCCGTCGACGGTGGCAACGTCGAGGAGCTCCGCCGCAGTCATGCCGCGCGTCAGGGCGGCCACCGCCACCTCCGATGCGACCGAGATCCCCGCGTCAGTCGGTCCTTCGCCACCATTCGTGACGGACCAACCTCCGGACTCGCGTCGCAACGTCCACGACCCGACATCACCGAAAATGATCCCGATCGTCGACCCGTCGTTGCAAACCGATCTCCTCGCCGCGACCGCGCTCTATGAGGAAGGCCGGGATGCCGAGGGTCGCGACTTAATCAACTCGATCCTGGCCCGGGAACCGCGCTATGGCGAGGCGCGCTATTTGCTCGCGAAGGATC
>JANLTQ010000174.1:0-3088 GCA_031363005.1 Acidimicrobiia bacterium
GGGAACAGATCGAACACCGCTTGGGCCATGAGGTGGCTCGTGGAGTGACGCAGGATGTCCCGGCCCTCGTCCGAGGTGCCGGTGACGATCGACACTGCGGCGTCGGCACCGATCGGGCGCGTGAGGTCGACCAGTTCGCCGTCGACCGTCGCCGCCAGCGCCGCCTTGGCCAGACCCCGGCCGATGCTCGCCGCGACCTCGCCGCCCGTCACCCCGGTGGGGTACTCCCGATCCGAACCGTCGGGCAGGGTGATCGTGATGGAAGAAGGAGGTGCCACGCGTTCGAGGTTACCGGCGGGGCCCAACGCCGCTGGGGACGATTCGCACGGATAGAGTCCGCCGCCGTCGACGCCTCGACCTTCCGTCCGGACTCAAGGAGCCCTCATGTCCACTGCCACCGCCGAACTCGCGATGAACGCCACGCCCGATGCCGTCTGGGCCCTGGTCGGCGACTTCTACGGCATCGGTGGCTGGATGCCCGGGATCGAGACCTGTGAGGAAGACGGCGACGACCGCCTCATCGGAATGATGGGCATGACCATCCGTGAGCACCTCGTGAACCGCGATGAGGACGCCAAGGCCCTGACCTACTCCATCACCGACGGCGCGCCAGTCGAGTCCCACGAGGCCACCATCACCGTGCACGAGGCCGACGGTGGCTCGCGCGTCACGTGGGACGTCACCGCCACTCCCGACGACATGGCCAACCTCATGCAAGGCCTCTACCAGCAAGCCTTGGAAGCATTGAAGACCAAAGCGGAGGGTTAGAGCCCTCGCGAGATATCCACGCCGATCAGTTGGCAGAGTTCGGTGAGGACGGCGGGGGCCGAGGGGTCCGAGCCGCCGGAGAGGATGGCGTCGGCGAGTTCGCCAAGGGCTTCGAGAGCCTTGGGCGCGTCGAGGTCGTCGTCGATCGCACCCCGTACCCGAGACGCGAACGGAGCAGGATCCGGGCCGTTCGTCGCGGCGGCGGCCGCGACCAGCCGGTGGAGCAACGCCGTTCCGTCTTGGATGTCAGTGTCATGCCACTCGAAACCCGACCGGTAGTGGTGATGCATCAGCGCCAGGCGGATGGCTCGCGGGTCCGCCACCTTGCGAAGATCGCTGATGAACACGAGGTTGCCGAGGGACTTGCTCATCTTCTCGCCCTCGTACGCGACCATCGCTGAGTGCAGCCAGTGGCGTACGAACGGCTGACCCGTGAGCGCCTCGCTCTGGGCGATCTCACACTCGTGGTGCGGGAAGATCAGGTCCGTGCCGCCGCCGTGGAGATCGATCGTGGTCCCGAGTTCCTGCATCGCCATCGCCGAGCACTCCACGTGCCAGCCGGGACGACCGACGCCGAACGGCGCGCGCCACGCGGGTTCGTCGGCTGCGCTCGGTTGCCACAGCACGAAGTCCAACGGGCTACGACGGTGCGGATCGTCGGGGTTGCCGCCACGAGCGCGCGCGAGTCGGACCATCTGGTCCTCGGTGTAGTGCGAGAGTTCTCCGAACCGCTCGAAGGTCGACACGTCGAAGTAGGCCGTGCCGTGCGTGAGGTACGCGTGGTTGGTGTCGAGGAGGCGTCCGACGATCGAGATGATCTCGTCGATGGTTTCGGTGGCGCGCGGTTCGGCGATCGGTGGCCGCATCTCGAGCGCGTCCATGTCGGCGCGAAATCGGGTGATCTCGGCTTCGGCCAGCTCGAGGTACGGGATGCCGAGTTCGCGAGCCTTCGGCAGAATCGAGTCGTCGACGTCGGTGACGTTGCGCACCATGTGCACCTCGTGACCGAGTTCTTCGAGGCGACGGATGAGCAAGTCGTAGGTGAGATAGGTCGCGGCGTGACCGAGGTGCGTGGAGTCGTACGGCGTGATCCCGCAGACGTACATGCGGACCAAATGGTCCGGTTCAAAGGGAACGACCGCGCGTTGCGCGGTGCAGTACAAGCGGATGGTCACGCGATCAGAAACCCGACAGTCGGAGACCGGCACGGACCTTGTGCCGGATGTTGATCGTCAGCAACACGGCTGCGAACGTCTCCATTCCGACCGCGTTCTCGAGCGATCCACCGTCGAAGGCCCGCAGATCCGGAATCGCCCGGATGATCTCCATCAGCGTGGCGCGCGCGTGGTCGTCGTTCCCGCAGGCCACGACGTCGCTTTCCATCTTTTCATCCAGGTTCGCAAACTCCGCGGCGGGGACGAGGTGGAAGGCGGTCACGACTTCTGATCGCCACAGCATCGCCTGCATCTCTTTGGCGATGGAACCGTGGGGCGGCAGCACCGCGTTGAACTCCGTGCCGTTGCGCACGAGGTGGTTGGCCATCGAGACCACGATCTTGCCCGCCAACTGGTCGGCGAAGTACTTCGCGGTGGCGAGCGCAGCGTCCGCGTGCACCGCCAACACCACGACGTCGGCATCGCACGCAGCCTGATTGTTCGCCGGCGTGATGCGCGAGACGCGCTCACCCCATTCCGCCTCCAGCTCTTTGACGACCTGCTCGGCCTTCACTCGCTCCCGCGATCCGGCGAGGACGTCGTAGCCGACATCACTCAACCGAGCCGCCAAACCTCGGCCCGCAGGCCCCGTTGCTCCCAACACTCCGATTTTCACCGGCTGATTTGTCCTTGCGCTCGACGGACTTCTTCAGCGCAGCTTGGCACGCGGACCACTCCATGCTGAAAACTGGGCGGCGGCGAGCGAGACGGGGCATCTCCCGACTCACTGCAAGGGTCGAGCGAGTGCCAGTCGAGACGTCCCTTCCCGCGAGGAGCACCCATGAAGTACGGAATCATCTTTGCCAACGTCGGCCCGCTCGGCCGTCCGGAGATCGCCGCCGAGCTCGGCCAGATCTGTGAAGAGAACGGCATCGAGTCGGTGTGGACCGTCGAGCACGTCATCGTGCCGGGTGGCTACGCGTCGGAGTATCCGTACGCCAAGGACGGCAAGATGCCCGGCGGCGACGACGCCCCGGTGCCGGACCCGCTCGTCTGGCTCACGTGGGTGGGCGCGCACACGACCACGCTTCGCCTTGCGACCGGCATTCTCATCCTGCCCCAGCGCAACCCGGTGGTCCTCGCCAAAGAAGTGGCGACGTTGGACC
>JANLTQ010000250.1:0-7083 GCA_031363005.1 Acidimicrobiia bacterium
CGACGCGCGAGTGTCAGTGAGCGTTCCCGGTGGCGTGATCACGGTGGAGTTGGGCGACACGATCCGACTCTGTGGTCCGGTGTCCCACGTCTTCGATCTGTCGAGCGACGTCGACGAGTGGCGCGCCCGATGAGTCGAGAACACCTGGATCGGGGGCGGCGCCGACTCACCGCAACCGAGGTCGACCTCGAGGTCACGCACCAGACGGCGGTCCTCGTGGGGACCGGCTACGGAATGGCGACGGTGGAGGACGCCGAGGCGAGTCTGGAGGAGTTGGCGCGTCTCGCGGACACTGCCGGCGCCGAGCCGCTGGCTATCGAGTTGCAACGACGCGCCACCCCGGATCCGCGGCTGTACGTGGGGAAGGGCAAAGCGGCCGAGATCCGCGAGCTGGCCGAGGCGCTCGATGTGGACGTCGTCATCTTCGACGATGAACTCTCGCCTGCGCAGCAACGCAATCTCGAGCAGCTGTTCGAACGTGACGTCGTGGATCGCGTTGCGCTGATTCTCGACATCTTCGCTCAGCACGCGCAGAGCCAAGAGGGCATGTTGCAGGTGGAGCTCGCGCAACTCCGGTACCGCCTGCCGCGGCTGCGCGGTCGCGGTCTGCAACTTTCCCAGCAGGGCGGTGGGATCGGAACTCGTGGTCCCGGTGAAACCCAACTCGAAGTGGACCGGCGCCGTATTCAGCGTCGGATCACGAAACTCGAACGCGATCTCGTTGGTCTGGCCCGCACACGCGGGACGCAACGCAAGTCCCGGCTGCGGCGGTCGCTGACGACGGTCGCGCTCGTGGGGTACACGAACGCGGGCAAGTCCACGCTGCTCAACCGCCTGACCGACGCGTCGGTGTTGGTGGAGGACCGCTTGTTCTCCACCCTCGATCCCACCACCCGGCGGCTGCGGCTTCCCGGCGGCGAGACGGTGTTGGCCAGCGACACCGTCGGGTTCGTGCGGCGGCTCCCGCACCAACTCGTCGAGTCCTTCCGCTCCACGCTGGACGAAGTCGCCGACGCGGACTTCATGCTGCACCTCGTGGACGCCAGTGATTCTGATCCCGACGGTCGGATTCGCGCGGTTCGTGGCGTACTGGCCGACATCGACGCGGTGGCCGTTCCCGAACTCCTCGTCTTCACCAAGACCGATGTGGCCGACCCCGAAACGGTAGCGGACCTCTTGCGGAACCACCCCGATTCGATGGCGGTGGGTGCGCGCACTGGGGAGGGAATTGCGGCACTCGTGGCGCGCATCGGGGATCGCCTGCGTGCGCTCGCCACGATCGTGGAACTCGAGATTCCGTACGACCGCGGGGAGGTGCTGGCTGCGCTGCATCGAGACGGCGATGTCCTCGTCGTGGTCCACGAAGAGATGGGGACCCGGGTTCGAGCGCGCCTACCGGCGGCCGTCGCCGGTCGCTTTGCGGACTTGGTGACCGCGGTCGACGGCGTCGCCGTGACCCACCGGTAGTCTCGACCGATGGCTCCGGCCCCGTTCGTCCCACCTCCGTACCCGCACGATCGCCTCGACGCATTCCGGCGGCTCGCCTCGGTAGTGCCGGGAGGAATCGTGGACTGCTCGATCGGCAACCCGGTCGACCTGGTTCCCGAGCCCGTGTTGGCCGCGCTCGCCGCGGCCGCACCACTCGCAACGGGCTACCCCGCCACCATCGGATCGCCGGAGTTCCGGGCGGGAGCGGCGGCGTGGATCGGACGTCGGTTCGGTCTCGACGTGGACCCTGAGGCCGTGCTGGCCTGCGTCGGCACCAAGGAACTGGTTGCATCGCTGCCGCGGATGTTGCACTTGCGGAATCCCGAACGCGACACCGTGCTCTACCCGGCCATTTCCTATCCCACCTACGCAATGGGCGCCGAGCTGGCCGGCCTGCGGGCGGTCCCGGTCCCGCTCGACGCGGACTGGCATCTCGATCTCTCTCGCGTCACGGCGGCCGACGCCGATCGCGCCTTGATGCTCTGGACCAACGAGCCCGGAAATCCCACGGCGGCGGTCGCGCCGGCCGGGGCCGTTGCGAGCGCGGTGACCTGGGCGCGCGAACGACGGATCATCCTGGCCGCGGACGAGTGCTACGCGGAGTTCTCGGGCGGCGAACCGTCGACGGCGCTCGCCACCGGAGCCGATGGCGTGCTCGCCGTGCACTCGTTGTCGAAGCGTTCCAACATGGCCGGGTTCCGGGCCGGGTTCGTCGCCGGCGATCCGGACCTCATTCGCTACCTGGGCGAGGTGCGCAAACACGCCGGGCTGATGATGCCTTCACCGATCCAAGCTGCAGCCGTCGCCGCGCTGGCCGACGACGCCCACGTCGCCACCCAACGCCGCCGCTACGTCGAACGCCGCGAACTCATGCTCGAGGGTCTGACGCCGCTCGGCCTGGTGCACGACGGCGGTCCGGCGCCCTTCTACCTGTGGCTGCGCTCCGAGGATCAGGTGGACGACGGGTGGGAGGTTGCGGCTCGGCTCGCAGAGGCGGGCACGTTGGTGGCACCGGGCGGGTTGTACGGACCGGCGGGCGCGGACCACGTGCGCCTGGCGCTGACGCAACCGACCGAACGACTCGAAGTCGCGCTGACGCGACTCGCAGCCGCGGGTCCCGCCTGAGCGCACGACGAGGAACAGTCCCGGGTCGACGCGGGCGGTTGCCTACGCTCTGGCCATGGCTGAACTCGAAGCACAGATCGACGCGCTCTGGGAGCACCGGGACGACATCACGGCGGTGATGTCCGAGGCCGAAGCCGGCGCGTGTGTGCGGTCAGCGATCGATCTGCTGGACCGGGGTGAGGTGCGCGTGGCCGAACGCGTCGGTGACGACGTCGTGGTCCACCAGTGGTTGAAGAAGGCGATTCTCTTGCTGTTCAAGCTCACGCACATGGAGACGATGGACCTCGGACCGTTCGAGTACCGAGACAAGATCCCGCTCAAGCGCAATTACGAAGCCGCGGGAGTGCGCATCGTTCCCGGCGCCTCCGCGCGCTGGGGCGCCCACCTGGCACCGGGCGTGATCATGATGCCGAGCTACGTGAACATCGGCGCGTACGTGGGCGCCGACACCATGGTGGACACGTGGGCGACGGTCGGGTCGTGCGCGCAGATCGGCGAACGGGTGCATCTCGCCGGAGGGGTAGGTATCGGTGGAGTGCTGGAACCCGCGGAGGCGAGTCCGATCATGATCGGCGACGATGCCTTCATTGGTTCGCGGTGCATGATCGTGGGCGGCGCGCGAGTTGGTAACGGAGCGGTGCTCGGCGCCGGTGTGATCCTGTCGGGCACGATCCCGGTCATCGACGCCGAGACCGGCGAAGAGATCTCACGGGGGATCGTCCCGGATTGGTGTGTCGCGGTCAGTGCCACCCGCCCGCGCTCGTTTCCGGGCGGCGATTTTGGACTGCCGTGTGTGTTGGTGATCAAGCGCTTGACCGAAGGCGAGCGCCACGACAAGTCCGGCCTCAATGACATCCTGCGGGACAAGGGCGTCACGACATGAGCGCTCGAGTGGAGGGGTCGTGACCGATCTCCTCGCGTTGACCGAGGAGTGGTGCTCTGTGCCGTCGGTGAGTCGTGACGAGGCGGCACTCGCCGCCATCGTCGAGGCCCGGCTGCGTGCGAGCGCGCCGGGGCTCGCCATCGACCGGGTCGGCGACAACCTCGTGGTGCGGACCGACCTCGGCCGGGATCAGCGCGTCGTGCTCGGGGGTCACCTGGACACGGTCCCGCCGAACGACAATCAGGCGCCGCGCCGAGACGGCGACACCCTCCACGGGCTCGGGACCGCCGACATGAAGGGCGGCCTGGCCCTGATGGCGGTGTTGGCCGAGGCGGTCGCGGCCAGCCCGGATCGGGCGCGGTTCGACGCGACGTTCGTCTTCTACGCCGCCGAAGAAATCGCCGAGGAGTTCAACGGGCTCCGGGTTCTGTTCGAGACCCGCCCGGAGCTCGTGCAGGGTGATCTTGCAATCCTGTTGGAGCCGACCGAAGGGTGGGTCGAGGCCGGGTGTCAGGGCACGCTGACGATGCGCGGCACCTACCGCGGCGCGCGCGCCCACACCGCGCGTCCATGGATGGGCAGCAACGCGATCCATCGTCTGTCGCGGGCGCTCGCCACGGTGGAGCAGACCGACCCGGGGACCGCCGACGTTGATGGCCTGCCGTTCCGTCAGTCACTCCAAGCCGTGGCGATCGACGGCGGGGTCGCCAACAATGTGGTACCCGACCTCGCGACTCTGACCGTCAACCGCCGCTTCGCTCCGAGCCTGAGTCTCGCCGAGGCCGAGGCCGAAACCCGCGTCCTCTTCGCCGACGCTGACGAGATCGAGATCCTGAACGCGTCGAGTGCGGCGCCACCGAATCTGTGGAATCCGCTGGTGGCCGAGCTGGTCGGCACCTTCGACCTCGGGGTGCGGCCGAAGCTCGGTTGGACCGACGTCGCGCGCTTTGCCGCGCACGGCATTCCGGCACTGAACTTCGGACCCGGTGACCCCACGATTGCCCACACCGCCGATGAGTTCGTCACCCGTGAGTCGCTCGACGGATGCCATGCGGTCCTGGCGCGCTTCCTGGGTGTCGCATGAATCCAGTGCCTGCGAGGCACGAGCGGAGCACAGTCCGTGCAGGCGGTGCAGCCGATGAACGTTCGCGGCGCGGCCGTCCGGCCCGCTCCCAACAAGCACGAGGACAAGGTTCGGTATGAGCATCGACATCGAGACCCAGGGCGACGTCCGCATCGTGCGGTGGGACGACGGCGAGAACCGCGTGAACCCGGACTCGATGACCGAATGGCACGCGGTGCTCGATCAACTCGAAACGATCGACGGCCCGCTCGCCGTCGTAGTCATCGGCACCGGCAAGTTCTTCTCGAACGGTCTGGACCTTGACCGGTTCATGACGGACCCCGACGAAGCGGGACCGACGGTCGAACTCCTGCATCAGTTGTTCGGGCGGCTGCTGGTGTTTCCCGGTTACGTCGTCGGCGCGTTGAACGGCCACGCCTACGCGGCCGGGGCGATGTTGTCCTGCTGTTTCGACGCGCGGGTGATGCGCAGCGATCGCGGCTACTGGTGTCTTCCGGAGGTCGACCTCGGACTGCCGCTGACCGAAGCGATGGCGGCCGTGGTGACGGCACGACTCCCGATGGAAGCGGCCCAGGACGCGATCCTCACCGGACGCCGCTACACCGCCGAGGACGCCCACGCGCTCGGGATCGTCACCGACACGAGCGACAACGAACGGTTACTCGGCGTCGCCGTGGACTTGGCAGCACCAATGGCCGGGAAGAATCGCCAGGTCATCGCCGAACACAAACGACTGCTGTTCGGCACCACGGCCGCCCTCTGTGGAGTTGCGGTTCCGACGTGATGCGCACGTGATCGAATCTGGTCCGCCCTGCCCGGCCACGCCGGTGGACGGAGCCGGACCAGATCCGACCGTCGCATGCGCCTCGCCCGGCTGGGGGACAGGCTCGGCGCGCACCACGAGCATGATTCACGATCGCGTCCGCGGGTAGACGCACCTGTGTCTCTTTCGTGGGCACCGTTGTGTCAGTGGCGACCGGTTGCGATGGACCGGAGCGGTCGTACCATAACGAGGTGGGCAGCGTCACAGTTTTCATCGTCGATGATCATCGGATGGTTGCGGCCGGATTGGCCGCCGTGCTCCTGGAAAACCCGGCAATCAAAGTCGTTGGGAGTTCAGGTACCGCACGCGACGCGCTCGCTCGCGTGGCAGACCTCCAGCCCGACGTCGCGCTCGTTGACCTCCGTCTCCCGGACGCCGACGGTGTGGAACTCGCAGGGAAACTTCGCGACGCTGCACCCGGCACGCAGATCGCGCTCGTGTCGGCCTCGTTCACCCGCGCCGCGGTGGCTGACGCGCTAGCGGCGGGGGTGAGCAGCTTCGTCTCGAAACTCGCGTCCGCGGAGGAGTTGGTCCAGGCGGTGCAAGCCGCCGCATCGCGAACCGCCTTCGTGAGTTCCGACGTCGTGCCCCTGTTGGCTCCGAGCCGCACCGTTGACGAGGGACCCACGAAGGAGCTCAGTCGACGCGAACGAGAGGTACTGCAAGGACTTGCAGACGGCTCCTCGGTCGGAGAGATCGCTGCGACGTTGAACCTGAGTCAGCACACGGTGCGCAACCACATTCGTCGGGCGATGGGCGGTCTCCGCGCACACCGCCGGCTCGATGCGGTGGTCGCCGCGGCCCGGCTCGGCCTGATCGACCTGCCCGAGCCCGGATGAATGCCAGCGCGCCGGTTCCTTCGGGCGGGACCGGTGAGACGGCCGCCGGTCCAGATCAGTTCGATCGAGTGTTCGGCCGGTCAGCAGTCCCGACGGCTCTGATCTCGGTGGATGCCGCTGGGATCGGAACGATTCGCGCCGCGAACGCACCGCTCTGTCGCCTGCTCGGCTACGAGAAGCTGGTGGGGCACAACCTGACCGAGCTCGCCGACGAACGCGACCGGCCTGCGGATGAACCGAATCGAGCGCGGTTTGCATCCGGCTCGACCGACGTCTTTCGCCGCGACAAGCGGTATGTCCGGAGCGACGGTGCAGTGGTTGCACTGCGTACCTTCGCCACGGTGATCGACCGACGCTCCGAGGAGACTTTGGTGGTGACGGTCTTCCTCGACGATCAGAATCGGGCCGACCTCGATGCGCAGTCCCGTGGTGTGGACCAACTCACTCGGGCGTTAGCCGACCTCCGATCTGCGCTCCTGCGTGAGGAGCCGACCCAGGGAGTGCTCGAGCTGATCTGCTCGTGGGCTCGGCGGATCCTCGGCGCCAACCATGCGGGGGTCATGGAGCTCGTTGAACCAGCACTGCTGAGCGTGCGGGCGGTGGACGACCGCGCTGGGAACATCGTCGGCATGACGTGGCCGGTCAGGAACCGGCATTTCCGTGAGGCCCTGGTGTCGAGAATTGCGACGCGCTACGAGAAAACGCTACGCAACTACAGCACCGTCGTCGCGATCGGCTGCGCGCTCTTGTGGCTGCGTATCTAGCGGCCCCCACCCCCCGCTTTACCTGACCATTGTGCTCATTGGCGAGCGTCGCGCAAGGCGCGGACGGTTTCCGCGCC
>JANLTQ010000255.1:0-5030 GCA_031363005.1 Acidimicrobiia bacterium
CGGCGGTCGGTGTTCGACAGCCGCGTGAACAACGCGAGTTCGGGCTCAGGAACAATCGACGCAACCCACTGTTCGTCGGTCGCTGATGGTGGCCGCAGCGACAGCGACGTGAAGAACCGCCGGACGTAGTGCCCGATCACAATCCACCACTCACGAAACGACGAAGTCCGCCAGGCTGCTGACCAGCGGTGAAATCACTTTCCCCGCCAGCCCGGTCCAGAACACCAGTGCGAAAAGAACGATGAGGCCGTAGGGGCGGAATCGGTACCACTGCGGCCGCCAGGAATCCGGCATGAAGCGCTCGAAGATGGCGGAGCCGTCGAGCGGCGGTATCGGCAACAGATTGAATACGCCGAGGGACAAGTTGACGATCGCGAAGAAGAACAGGATCCGGAACCCGATCGGAGTCTCGGACAGGGTGGAGAACTGCGCGTTTTCGATCCCCTGGAACACGAGGTGGGCGGCGATCGCCGCAGCCGACATCAAGAAGAGATTGGTCGCCGGCCCCGCGAGCGATACCCACAATGGATCGCGACGTGGATTGTGCATCCGCCCAGGGTTGATCGGGACCGGCTTCGCATACCCGATCAGTGGGATACCAGTGAGAGCGCCCATCGCAGGAAGGATGATCGAGCCGAACGGATCGATGTGCGGGATCGGGTTCAGCGTCAGGCGCCCGGCCCGCTTCGCAGTGTCGTCACCGAACCAGAGGGCCACGACCCCGTGACTGATCTCGTGGAGAATGACTGCGACGACTAACGCTCCGAAGAAGATGAACGTATCGGCGTCGAGGCGCACCCGTTCAGTGCTGCTTCGAGGCGCAGGTGATGCAGTAACGCGCCGCCGGCACGGCCTCGATCCGGGCCGCGGGGATGGCGGTCCCACAGTCCTCGCACGCGCCGTAGGTGCCGGCGTCGATCTTGGCGAGCGCGGCGTCCACGTCGGCCAGGTTCTCGGTCAACGAACCCGCGAGCGCGTCGACTTCGCCGCGCTCGGCGGTCACCTGGCCCGAGTCGGCGAACCCCTCGTCGAACTCCAGTTCGGCGGTACCCGGCGTACGGCCCATGTGGGCCAGCTGGGTCAGCAGGTGATCGCGTTCGGCGAGGAGCGCGTCTCGTTGGGTGGACAAGTCGGTGGTCGACATGGGCGGGAAGCCTACCGGCGGGCCACCCGCGCCCTGGTCGCCCTGGGATGAGCCAACTCGTAGACGGCACGAAGTCGCTCCGGGGAGACCTTCGTGTACACCTGCGTGGTCGAGAGGCTTGCGTGTCCGAGAAGTTCCTGCACGACCCGAATGTCGGCACCGTGCTCGATCATGTGGGTGGCGCACGAGTGACGCAACACATGGGGTGAGAGCTTCCCGGGCGCAATCCCGACCCGCTCCCCAGTGGTGGTCACCAACTTCCAGCAGCTCTGGCGGCTGAGCCGACCGCCGCGAGCGTTCAGCAGGAGCGGGTCACCCGGCACCTGTCTCGTACTCGGTCGTTCGAGCTCCGGACGCCCGTTCATGAGGTACTCCGTGATGGCCTGGCGGGCGCTGCGCCCAACGGGCACGACCCGTTCCTTCGACCCTTTCCCCATCACTCGCAGGACGCCGTCTTCCAAATCGAGATCTTCCCGGTCCAGCCCGACGAGCTCGCTGATCCGTACCCCGGTCGCGTAGAGGGTCTCGAGAATGGCGCGGTCGCGCAGCGGGCGCGGTTCATCGCCCTCGATCGCGCCGAGGAGCGCGTCCACCTCGGGTTCGGTCAATGCCTTCGGCAGGCCTTGGGGAACGCGCGGCGCACCAACTTCTTCGCTGGGATCGGTGGCGACGAGGCCCTCGTCCACGCAGAACCGGTGGAAGCTCCGCACCGCAACCAACGCTCGGGCGATCGACGCCGGCGCGAACCGCGGATTGTTCTCCGTGTCACGCGCCCGCTTGAGCTGGTCCACGTACTGACTGACCGTCGTTTCGCTGACGGTCCGCGCGTCATCGAAGCCGTTGCGGCGCAGGTACTGCTCGTAGCGGCGCAGATCGCGGCGGTAGGCCGCGAGCGAGTTCTTGGCCAACCCGCGTTCGACGCTCAGCCAGGTCTCGTGTTCGAGGAGTAGCCGCGAAAGCGCGTCGGCGCCGTCGGGCATCGCTTCGGTCTCAGGCGACCGACGACGAATCGAGCTGGTCCGCAGTCTCGGCAAGCGGCAGGCGCGGTGCCCGACCTTCGGCCCGGTCTTTCGCCGCCAGCATGAACCCCGAGAACAGCGGATGTGGCCGATCCGGTCGACTCTTGAACTCCGGGTGTGCCTGGGTCGCGACGAAGTACGGGTGCACTTCACGCGGGAGTTCGATGAACTCGACCAGCCGATCATCGGGCGATGCACCCGACATCACCAAGCCGCCCTCGACGAGCCGACGGCGATACGCGTTGCTCACCTCGTAGCGGTGGCGGTGGCGTTCGTAGACGACCTCTTCGCCGTACAGCTCACGCACGATGGAACCGGGCGCCAACTTGGCCGGATACGCACCGAGTCGCATGGTGCCGCCCATCTCCACAACTTCACGCTGGTCGTCCATGAGATCGATGACCTTGTGGGGACTCTGGGTGTCGAACTCGGCCGAGTTCGCGCCGGCGAGTCCGCACGCGTCACGCGCGAACTCGATGGTGGCGCAATGCAGACCGAGGCACAGTCCGAGGAACGGGATCTGTTGCAGCCGAGCGAACCCGGCCGCCGCAATCTTGCCTTCGATGCCGCGGAAACCGAAGCCTCCGGGAATCACGATGCCGTCCAGCTCGCGCAAGCGACCCTCGGCGAGCAGGCCCTCGGTGTCGTCCGACGCAATCCAGTCGATCTGCACCTTGGCACCGCACGCGTAACCACCGTGGCGCAGCGCCTCGGCCACCGAGAGGTAGGCGTCGGGCAACGTCACGTACTTGCCGACCACACCGATTCGGACCTCGAAGTCCGCGGCCCGCACCTGGTCCACCAGCGCCTGCCAGTTCGTGAGGTCGGGTGGCGTGGCGTCGAGGCGCAGCATCGAGCAGACGTAATCGTCGAGGCCTTCGTCATGCAGAACGAGCGGGATCTCGTACAGCGTGTCGGCGTCGATGGCGGAGACGATGCCGCGCTCGGGGACATCGCAGAGCTGGCTGATCTTCTCTTTGAGCCGGGTCGGGATCGGGCGGTCCGAACGACACACGATCGCGTCCGGCTGAATGCCGCGGCTGCGCAACTCCGTGACCGAGTGCTGGGTCGGTTTGGTCTTCTGCTCACCCGACGGGCCGATGAACGGCACCAACGTCACGTGCACGTAGAAGACGTTGTCTCGGCCGACGTCCTTGCGGAACTGCCGGATCGCTTCGAGGAACGGGAGGATCTCGATGTCGCCGACGGTGCCACCGACCTCGGTGATCACCACGTCCACATCTTCGGTCGCGAGCGAGAGGATGCGGTCCTTGATCTCGTTGGTGATGTGCGGGATCACCTGCACCGTGTCACCGAGGTACGCACCATGGCGTTCCTTGGCAAGGACCGCTTGGTAGATCGAGCCGGTGGTCGCGTTGCTCTTGCGGTTGAGCGGCACATCGACGAAGCGCTCGTAGTGACCGAGGTCCAGGTCCGTCTCGCCACCGTCGTCGGTGACGAAGACTTCACCGTGCTGGAACGGGTTCATCGTTCCGGGGTCCACGTTGATGTACGGGTCGAGCTTCTGCATCGTGACCCGCAAGCCCCGAGCTTTCAGCAGGCGTCCGAGCGACGAAGCCGTGAGTCCCTTGCCGAGACTCGACGCAACTCCACCCGTTACGAAGATGTGCTTCGCCAAACCAAGACCTCCTACCCTCTGGCGGCGCAGCCGCGCCGCAACGAGCATCCGGCGGACCCGGTTGCGCTCCTTCGTCGCTCCCGGGCTCCTCTGGATGCCGTGAGAACTTCGACGCAAACTCCGCGTCCGGAACGAACACCGGACGGACAACTTTTCGGTCGGCCGAGACCCACTCCAAGGTCCCAGCTCCGCGCGGTGCTCACGGGAGTTCGAAGGTACCAGGTCGCCCCCACCGCGACCGTGATCCGGTCGACGCGCACTCGGCCAGTACCGTTCGAAGGCGTGCCAACCGTGACCCGACAGACCCGTGGTGCCATCGCGGTAGGAATTGTCGCATTTCTCGTCCGGCTCCCCGCCTTCTTCGCTCCCCAATCCCTCGGGTTCGACGACGGCCAGTTCGCGATGTCGGTCATTGCGATGCGTCACGGCGGCGCGCCGTTCAAGGAAGTCTTTTCCTCCCAGGGCCCGCTGTTTCTGCCGATCGCCTGGCTCGGAGACCTGATCACGTTCCGCCAACTCGACTCGCCCCGCACCGCGTCGGTGATTGCCGGCGTGGTGTTGGCCGTTCTTGTGTTTTTGATCGCCCGCCGTCTGACGGCACCGGGTGCTGCGCTGCTGACCGGGGTGCTCGTCGCGTTGAGCGGATCCGTGCTCTGGACCAGCGGGCCCCTCACCTCCGACGGCATCGGCGCGGCCCTCACTGCGGCCACCGTGCTCGGCGCGCTCGCCTACCGCGATGCGCCGAGTGTGCGTCGGGCCGCGCTCGTTGGCCTCCTTGCCGGCGCCGCATTGGCCGTCAAGAGCCTCCTTGTCATTCCGGGACTCATCGCCGCCGGCCTCTGGATCGTGTCTCGTCGCCGATTCCGTGACGTCGTCGTCATCCCCGTGGTGAGCATCCTCACCGTGTTGGCGGCCTCGGCGCCGTGGGGCCTCAGCCGGGTTTATGACCAGTACGTGCGGTACCACACCGACGCAGTGGCGGAGCGGCCGATCGGCGCGAACGCAACCAAACTGTTCCGAACGTTGTTCGAACGCGATGCACCACTACTCGCCGCAGGGATCGTCGCGCTCCTCGCCGGTATCGCCTTCCTCGCCTCCCGGCGTCGACGCGCACCTGAAGACGAAGCCGCACGACCCTCCGACCCCGGGACCGGCACGGGTCCATCGCGGTTGCCGGTGCTCGTCTGGCTGCTGGTCACGGTGGCCGTCGTGTTGACCGAGTCGCCGA
>JANLTQ010000324.1:0-10534 GCA_031363005.1 Acidimicrobiia bacterium
TGCCGATGCCGGCGATAATCAGCGGCCAGCCGAAGTGACTCGCCTTGAGCAGCGCACCCGCAATGAGCGGCGTTGCCGCCGATGCGAGGCTGCGCGGCACATTGGTCACGCTCGCCGCCGCCGCTCGTTCTTCGGGGGTCACCACGGCCATCACCAATGCCTGACGGGCCGGGACGTCCATCTGCGAGAACAGCGACCGGATGAGCAGGCACCCGATCGCCAGCCACGCCGACGGCGCAAACGCCGCGAGCGCAAGAAACAGATTCGCCGGAAGATGGGTGAACACCATCGTCCGCACCAAGCCAATGCGCTGCGAGAGCGGACCCGCGAGGAGTTGCGAGAACGCACTCAAGAGACTGACCGCGAAGAACACTGCGGCGGTGTCGGCCGTCGACAGGTCGAACCGCAGGTGTAGCCACAGCACGAGCAGCGACTGCACCACGAAGCCACCGGACGCAGCGTCGATGCAGAAGAGGGCGGCGAGTTCGAAGACGGTCCGGCGCGATTGCGCGAGCGGCTTGCGCTCCACGTTGGCGACGTCGGTCGCCGCATCCTCGCGTCGGAGCCCGCGGTAGATGAAGAAGATCACCACCGCAACCACGATGTAGAGCGAGAAGCTGCCGCGCAGAACATCGACCTTCGACAGGTCCGCCCGCTTGGCGATGTATTCGGGGAGTCCCGATGCGAGAGCACCAAAGGCGCCGGCGAACGCGCCGCCGAGGTTGTACACCGCGTACAGGCGCGGTCGGTCGAGGTCGTCCACGTGACCGGCAAGAAACGCCTGTTCCGTCGGCAAGAAGACGCTGACGTCACCAGCTGACGGATTCAACGTGCCGACCACCGACACGACCATCAGCGCCCAGAACGCAGTGACGGCCAGGAACCCGATGCCGGTGATGAGCATCAACACGCTGGCGGCGAGCAGCAAGACCCGCAGTTCCCGGCGATGGACGACGAGCCCGGTTGCGAGCGTGAGCGCCGCGGATCCGAGCAATGTCCCCGTGATGATCGCGCCGATCTGGAGCGGTGAGAACCCGAGGGCAGTGAGGTACACCGCGAGAAACACGCTCACGAAACCGTCGGCAAAACCTCGCAGTGCTCGTGCGACGACGACCCGGGGGACGTCCACGGTGGCGGAACGGGGGAGGAGCTTCCGCAACCAGGTCACGCGGCGGACTGTACCGGCGATGATTCGCGCAACCGTGCGGCGCTAACCAACCAGGAAGTCGAGGACTTCGGGGAACGCCCGCCGATCCTGCGCCACAAAGGCGTGGCCGCCCTCGTACACCCGCAGTTCGGCATTCGGGACGCGATCGACGATCGCCTCGGAGTTGGGGAGCGGTGCGATGCCGTCGAACCGGCCGGCGGCCACGAGCGTGGGGCAGGTGATCGCGCCCAGACGATCGAGTACATCGTGGCGACGGCGAGCGTCGAGCTGTGCGAGTTCTCCGCGGACCACCTCGGGCCGTTTCGTGCCCCCAACCCGCGCCGCCATCATCGCCACCAGATTGCGATCGGACTCGTGGGTTTCGAGCCACTCGGGCGTGAAGCGGGTGTCGAGCAGCGGCAGATACCTCGGTGCGCGCTCGTCGGCGGTCAGGGCCGCCAACTCATGCAGCGGGTAGGAAGGCATCGCACCCCCGGGCGAGGTGCAGAGCAGCGCGAGCCGCTCGACCCGCTCCGGCACCGTGACCGCGAGCTCCTGCGCAACCATCCCACCGAACGACATACCGACCACTCGGCATCGCTCCCACCCCACGTGGTCGAGCAGCGCAACCGCATCGTTGGCGTAGTCAGCCATCGTGTACGGATCGGACGGAACCTCGGTGCGGCCGAGCCCGCGCTGGTCGTGTGCCAGCACATCGCACCGGGCCGCGAACACGTCGAGGAGGATGCCGCTACTCGCGAGCGTGGCTCCAGATCCGTTCAGGAACAGCACGGGAGACCCCTCCCCCCGCCGCTCGTAGTAGACGTCGATCCCGTTGAGCTCAGCGCTGGGCATGGCCGCCGATCCTACGTACCCACCCATCCCAAGCGTTTGTCGTCTCAGGCCGCTGTGGGGCGGCGCAAACGACAAACGCGCCGACGGCTCGCGACTCCCACCCGACCGTTTGTCGTCTCAGGCCGCTGTGCGGCGGCGCAAACGACAAACGCGGCGAGATTCACGAGCGCGTAAGTTGCCGGGTCGCGCCCGGGAACAACGAGAGGACCATCGTGACCAACGAAGAAATCGTCAACACGTTCATGGCGCGGGTGACCGCAATGGATCTCGACGGCGCGCTCGAACTCGTCGCCGACGACATCGAGTACGACAACGTTCCGATGGGACCAGTCCACGGTCCGGACGGCATCCGCGGGGTCTTCGCTCAACTCGACGGCACCGTGGACAAGATGGAGTGGGTCATCCACCGTCAGGTGGCGAGCGGTGACCTCGTCTTGAACGAGCGCACGGACCGTTTCGGGAAGGGCGCCGTCTGGGCGGACCTGCCCGTCGCCGGAATCTTCGAGGTGCACGACGGCATGATCACCTTGTGGCGTGACTACTTCGACCTCACCACGATGATGACCGAGATCGGCAAGCTCGCCGGCTGATCCGAACGGCGCCTATTCGGGCGCGTGACAGACGGCTTCGACGTTGTTGCCGTCGGGGTCGCGCACGAACGCTCCGTAGTAGTTCGGGTGGTACTCGGGCCAGACTCGGGCTTCGTGCAACACCTCGGCGCCGTGCGCGACCGCGGCCGCGAGGAACGCGTCCACCTTCGCGCGCGTCGGCGCGGCAAAGGCAATGTGGGATTCACGGAACCCGTCCCCGGTCGCATGAGGATTGAGCCAGAAGTCGGGCAGCGGCGGAACGCCGTACCCGATCACCGGACCGAAATCCATGATGCGAGACCCGCCGATCGTTGCGAGCACCGCGTCGTAGAACGCAGCACTCGTCGGGACATCGGCGCACTGAATGGCGAGGTGGTCGAGCATGCCGCCCAGTGTCGCGCGGTCGGATCCCCGGCGCAGGCGATGCGGCGAACCGCCTACGCTCCGGCCGAACCGGAGGTGGACCATGACCGTCACCGCAACTCGCCCGTGCATTTCTGCGGACTCGCACGTCACCGAGCCACCGAACTCGTACCTGGATCACATCGACCCTGGGTACCGCGACCGCGCGCCGCGACTCCAGTACCACGACACCCTCGGCGACTGCATGATCGTCGACAATGGTCAGAGTCTCGTGCCGATGTGGCTCGTCGCCGCCGCCGGTCGGCCCACCGAGGAGGTCCGACTCGACACCGGGAAGCGGTTCCAGGATCTGCATCGCGGCGGGTGGGATCCGGAAGCTCGGTTGCACGACCAGGACACCGATGGTGTCACCGCCGAGATCATCTATCCGTCCGTCGGCATGATCCTCTGCAACCACCCGGACCGGGACTACCAACACGCGTGCTTCGACGCGTACAACGAGTGGATCACCGAGTTCTGTTCGTACTCCCCCGACCGGCTCATCGGCATGGGCCAGACCGCGGTCCGCACTCCCGACGACGGCATCAAGGACCTCGAAGCGATCAAGGCGAAGGGCCTGCGCGGCGTCATGTTGCCCGGCTACCCCGGCGAGGCGGACTACGACGACCCGATGTACGACGAGTTCTGGGACGCGATTGTCGCCCTGGAACTCCCGCCCTCCTTCCACATCCTCACGAGCAAGACCGACTCCATCGGCACCGGCACCGTGCGCGGACCGAAGCTCAACACCTTCATCTCGATCATCCGTGGCAACCAGGACATCATCGGCACGCTGATCTTCGGCGCGGTGTTCGAACGTCATCCCGATTTGCGCGTGGTGTGCGTCGAAGCCGACGCCGGGTGGGCTCCGCACTGGATGTACCGCGCCGACCACGCGTACGACCGGCACCGCAACTGGCTGACCGCCGGCGAACTCACGCAGCGTCCGAGCGAGACGTTCATGGAGCACATCTACCTGACGTTTCAGGATGACTGGGTGGCGTTCCGCACCGTCGACCTCATGAATGTCAACCGGTTGATGTGGGCCAACGACTTCCCGCACAGCGACGCCACGTGGCCGGACTCGCAAGCACTGCTCGCCGAACACGCCGCGCACCTGAGCCCTCATGCGCAGGCGCGGATCGTGCACGACAACGCCGCCGAGCTCTACGGACTCGGTGAACTGCGTGGCGTGAGCGATCCGGGCAACTCCATTGGGTGAGGCCGGTTAGATCACGGTGCTGGATCGAACCACACGATCGACCGACCGACGCGCTCCACATCGTGGGCGTCGATCAGATGGTCGGCGTCGATTCGGAGCCCACACGACGCCGGCGAACCTCCAGTTCTGAAGTACGCCCGGAGCGTTGCCGCCACCAGGACTGCGTCCGAGACGAGTGTGCCCCGCATCGCACGAGTTCGGCCGTGGTGTCGCACACTGGCCGGCGCGCCACCGCGGAAGTTGGCTCGCCACCCGGCCGGCGTCACGACGAACTCTCGTCCGTTGATCTCGTGCCAACCCACGACGACCTGCCGACGGGCGCCCGATTGCCGGCCGACGTGTCCGACGACAGCCAAGGCGGGGATGAACCGTCCGAACGGTGTCCGCACCACACTGCGAACCACGGGGTTCGTCATTCGCACCAGCGCTTCAGGCGGCCGCGAATCACGCACTGACCCGGTCGCAACTCTGGTCATCGACGTGGCTCCGTCGCAACGAGGTGTTCGATTGCATCGTCCACCCCACCCGGACCAACGTCGACGGATTCGAGGTAGAACCGGGCACTCCTGATCACAGATTCACTGACGCCGAAGATGATCACGCCGCGCATCAGGTGCAGTTGACCGTCACCCCTCGTTCCCCGCAACTCCCACTCCGTCCATACGGATGCATCAGTTTCGGCCCGAGCCAGGACCCGGCTGGCGAGATCGGGGATCCCTCGAAACAACTGCTGCCAGTTGTGACGAACCTGCTCTCGACCGACGAAGCCGCGCTCGGGGTGTGCCGGTGTTTCGTTGCGGTAGTCAGCCGCAAAACACGTGGCGAGCTCATCCAGATCGTGACGGTTCACCGCTGCGCACAGGCGATCGACCACATCGTCGGGATTCGTCATGGTCATGACCTCCGATATTCGATCTAGTAGCATGGAACGAAATGAGTGTGACCGACGCCAAGGGATCCGTCAAGCGGAGGAGCTACGACGCGAGTGGTCGTCACGCGGCCGCCGCGCTGCTTCAGCGCACCGTCCTCGACGCGGCCTGGCACCGCTTCTCCATGGGTGGGTACACGGCCACGACCATCGACGCCATTGCGCAGGATGCGTCGGTTTCGACCGCCACGATCTACAAGGGCTTCGGCGGCAAGCCCGGGCTCGTTCGCGCGCTCGTCACTCGTGCGTTGCGTGGCGATCCGGCGGCGGTCCGCGCCGCCGAGGTTCGGTCGGACGCAGTTCGCGAGCAAGCTGCCGACGGCCCGACCCTCATCCGCGCCTGGGGCGCGCTTCTTGCGGAGGTGTCTCCGCGGGTCTCACCGATTCTCTTGCTGCTGCGTGACGTCGCCGACCAGGACTCCACTGCGGCCGACCTATTCGACGAGCTCGAACGTGATCGCCGCACGCGCATGGCAGACAACGCTCGCGCGCTCGATCGCGTCGGTGCGCTCCGTCCCGGAATCTCGCGTGCCCGAGCGCGGGAGGTGCTGTGGTTCTATTCGGCGCCGGACCTCTTCGACGTATCGGTGCAGCGTGGCGGCTGGCCGATACGTCGGTACGCACACTTCGTCACCGATGCCATGATTTCCGCCCTGCTCTGAGGCGCCCCTCCCGCAAACCCTGGCGTCCGGCGACCGGAGCGATACGGTCGCCTGGTGGCTCCACCGCCGATCCGGTATCACTCCCACGACGACGACAGCGGCCGGTGGGACGGGTTCTCGTTTCGAGGTGACGACATCGTCATCAGCACGCGGTCGAAGAGCGGCACGACGTGGATGCAGATGATCTGCGCGCTGCTGATCTTCCAGACCGTCGACCTCCCGGCCCGTCTCACCGAGTTGTCGCCGTGGCTCGACTTCCTCGGAACGCCGTTGGACTCGATCGTTGCCCGGCTGGAGGCGCAGCCGCACCGGCGCTTCATCAAGACCCACACACCGCTCGACGGCATTCCGATCGATCCGCGCGTCACGTACATCGTTGTGGCGCGTCATCCGCTGGACGCTGCGGTCTCCGCATATCACCAGGGTCACAACCTGGATCGCACGCGCATGGGCGAGCTGACCGGTCAGGCGCAGCCGACCACGACATCACTCGCCGAGCGCGAATGGGTACTGGCCTGGATCGACGCCGACCCCGATCCGCGTGACCACCTCGACTCGCTCCCGGGATTCGCGCACCACCTCACCGACGCGTGGACGCGCCGGCACGACCCCAACATCATGCTCGTGCACTACCAGGACCTGACCGACGATTTGGAGCGAGAGATGCGTCGGATCGCCGAGCAGCTGGGAATCGAGGTGCCGGCTTCCGTATGGCCCGACCTCGTGCGCGCCGCGCGCTTCAACGCGATGCAAGCGCAGGCGGAGACGTTGGCACCCGATCCGGCCGACATCCTCGTCGACCACGCGAAGTTCTTCCGTCGCGGTGAGTCGGGCAGCGGCCGAGCACTTTTGAGCGACGCCGAGTTGGCGCGCTACGACGTCCGCGCGGCGGGGCTCATGCCCACCGATCTCGTCACCTGGCTGCACCGTTCACCGGCAGACGAACGCTCCCACTGATGTCGTCATTCTCAGTTCACCGGTGAGGGTCATGGCTTCGGCCGCGAGCGCACGGGCTCGACTGACGACGTCCGCCCAACGTCGCTCACCACGCCTCGGCCGCCGAGTGGAAAGTTTCCTTGACAGTTCGTCAAGGTTCCTTTACATTCCGAAGATGCCACGATCCGATGAACGCCGACCCAGTCAGAGCGATTCCGCCCGCAGCCAGGCCGCCGTTCGCGACCTCACGCCACCGCTCGCATTGCTCCTGATCACTCAGGGAAGCTTGATTGCGCTCGACCCCAAGCACAGCCCCACGGTGTGGACGGTCATCTGGTTGCTCTCGCCGATCGTCGCCATGCTCTGGCTCGCAGCCTCGCAGGTGCGGATCTTGCGGCGCTCCGACGAGTTTCAGCGAGTCGTGCAACTCCAAGCCCTCGCCGTCGGCTTCGGTGTGACGATCCTGCTGGCGGCGGCCGGCGGCGTCCTCGACGCAGCCGAGATCGGAAGCACGCGCCAGAGTCTGCAAATCGTCTTCATCGGCGGCGTGGTCGCATGGACCCTGGCGTTGACTGTGAAAACATCGCGCGCCCGGTGAACAACCGCCTGCGCGAGCTCCGCGCCACGCGCAGCTGGAGCCAAGCCGACCTGGCGGATCGGTTGGAGGTGTCGCGCCAGACGGTCAACGCGATCGAGACCGGCCGCTACGACCCGAGCCTCCCCCTCGCCTTCAAGATCGCGTCGGTGTTCGGCGACACCATCGAGTCGTTGTTCACACCCGCAGTAGCACCCGAGGCTTGACGTCACTCATCCGATCGACGCGAGCCACCGACGAACATCTCGGCCGCGTTCGAGATGCACGACGGTCAGATGCACATACCGAGGGTCGGAGGCGATCGTTCGGTAGCGGTTCCGGTACTTCGGAAACTCGCGCCACAGGAAGCGAAGCAGTTGATCGCGTCCGAGCACCGTTCCGAGGTGCTCTCGATTCCCGGCCCAGAGCTCGGTCCGGGTCAGGCTCCGCCACACCGTGCGGCGGATGACGCGAGCGACCGCGAGCCATTTCGGGGGATCGAGCCACACGATCGTGTCAGCACGCGGCCAGACGATGTCGCGAGCGCCGACGGTGAAGTAGTTGCCGTCCATCACCCACCGGTCTGTGCCAGCGATCGGCTCCAACTTCTCGCGCAGCCGATCCTCACCGACCTCGGTCCAGTTCGCTTCCCACCACAGCGCATCCATTTCCACATGCGGAACCTCGAGCCGGCGGGCCAGCGCGACGGCGAAGGTCGTCTTCCCCGACCCCGCCGGACCGACCACGATCACGCGCTGCACCCCCGAAGTCTCGCACCCGTCCCTGCACCTCGGATTGAGAAGCCCGTTGTGACCGGAGACTCCGGAAAGAAGTCGGGCGAAGCCAGGCCAGTCGGGCAGTCTGTAGGGATGGCCTCCTCGGACACCCGGCTCCTCCTCATCCGCCACGGCGAATCCGTTGCGCAGATCAAAGGCTTTCTCTCCGGACACAACACCTGCGTGGGGCTGTCGGACCTCGGACGGACCCAAGCCGGTGCGCTCAGGGACCGGCTCGTTGCGACGGGCGAACTCGGCTCGCCTGATCTCGTGTACACCAGCAACCTCGAACGGGCGATCGAGACTGCGAACATCATCAGTCCTGCGCTCAGCGACGTCCCTCGCGTCAACGAATGCGAGTGGTGCGAGATTCGAGCCGGCGAGGCCGAGGGATTGACGTACGAGGAGTTCCGCGCTCGCCATCGCACCGACGGGGACCCGGACGATCCGTATCGGGGCTCCACGCCCGACGGCGGCGAGAGCTGGGCCGAGTTCTACGTGCGCGCCGGCACCCGACTGCGACGAATCGCCGACGAGCACCCGGGCCAACGCATCGTGGTCGTCGCGCACGGCGGCATCATCGGTGCGAGCTTCGTCGCCCTCGGTGATCTGTCCATGCGCATGGCCACGGACATCGCGTACGAGACCGTCAACACGTCGATGACGGAGTGGCGGCATACCGGCAAAGAGTGGCGCTTGGTGCGTTTCAACGACGCCGCCCACTTGGCCGGCATGTAACGCGCGCAAGGACCGCAGACTTCAACTCGCGGCGCGGGCCTCGGCTTCGGCCTTCAGGCCCGCAGCGAACTGATCGAACGACGGTTGCAGGTCCGGCATCTTCTTCGCGACCGCGTTCAGCATCGGCCCGGAGAAGAGCTCGCGCATCGTGAACGACGTCTCGAGCGGGGAGACACCCGCCACGCTGATCGTGCGCACACCCTTGAACAATCCGAGCGGCATCCCGCCGGTCCAGGTCATGACGCGGGTCGGTTCCACCACCGAGACCTTCAGCGGGAACGCCCGACCCGGGTTCACCTTCGAGAACAGCTTGATCTTCTTACCGTCGGCGATCTCGCCCTCGACTCGCTCGACACCGGACGCCCAACGGCTGTAGCCGGTGCCGTCGACGAGGATGGACCAGACCAGATCGGCCGGGGCGTCGATCGTTGTTTCCGCCGAGTACTCCATGGTTCGAGCATCCTCCGTTCGCCTGGGAACGCCCACCGTATCGGCGCCCCCGCATGACGAGCGACTAGACAGTCGGCCGCCCCGCACACCTGGAGGAACCGATGCCCGAAGCCGTGATCGTCTCGACTGCCCGCAGCCCTATTGGCCGCGCCAACAAGGGCTCGCTCGTCGACCTCCGCCCCGACAACTTGGCGGCAACGATCGTGCAGGCCGCCCTGGCCAAGGTTCCCCAGCTCGATCCCAACACCGTCGAAGACCTGATGATCGGGTGTGCACAGCCGGCCGGCGAGCAGGGCTACAACCTCGGACGCGTCGTCGCGATCCTCGCCGGCATGGCGGACGTCCCCGGCACCACCGTCAACCGCTACTGCTCGTCCTCCTTGCAGACGATCCGCATGGCGGCGCACGCGATCAAGGCGGGTGAGGGCGACGTCTTCATCGCCGCCGGCGTCGAGTGTGTCAGCCGATTCGACAAGGGTCGCTCGGACGGCAACCCCGGCACCGTCAACGAGTTGTTCGCCGACGCGCGGGCGCACTCGAAGTCACGTGAGACCGGTGGCGCACCAGCGTGGACGCCATCACCCGGCCTCGCCGATCTCTACATCGCCATGGGCCAAACCGCAGAGAACGTCGTCCAAGCCGAAGGCGTCACGCGCGAAGAGATGGACGAGTTCGCGGCGCGTTCACAACAGCGCGCGGTCGAGTCGCAGACCAACGGGTTCTTCGAGCGCGAGATCACCCCGGTCACGCTCCCCGACGGCACCGTGATCTCGAAGGACGACGGCCCGCGTGACGGCACGACCGCCGAGAAGCTCGCGCAACTCAAGCCCGTCTTCCGTCCCGACGGTTCAGTCACTGCGGGCAACGCGTGTCCGTTGAACGACGGTGCGGCTGCGGTGATCGTCATGAGCGACACCCGGGCGAACGAGTTGGGGCTCACCCCCTTGGCCCGCATCGTGTCGAGCGGGGTGTCGGGGCTCAACCCCGAGATCATGGGCCTCGGTCCGATCGGCGCGTCACGTCAGGCGCTGGCCCGCGCCGGTCTCACGCTGGACGACATCGACCTCGTCGAGATCAACGAGGCCTTCGCCGCGCAGGTCATACCGTCGGCCAAGCACCTGAACATCCCGATGGACAAGCTCAACATCCACGGCGGCGGCATCGCGCTCGGCCACCCCTTCGGGATGACCGGTGCCCGCATCATGACCACACTGCTCAACGGCCTCGAGGACGGCGGCGGTCGTTACGGCCTCG
>JANLTQ010000326.1:0-2230 GCA_031363005.1 Acidimicrobiia bacterium
CGGTTCGCCGAGATCATCTGCGAGCGGTTCGGCGCCGACTCGGTCCGGTTCGCGAACTCGGGCACCGAGGCAACAATGAGTGCGATCCGCGTGGCCCGCGCCGCGACCGGCCGCGAACACATCGTCAAGGTCGAAGGCTCCTACCACGGTCACCACGATCCGGTGATGTTCTCGGTGGTGCCCGGCTCGGACCTCATCGGTGGCCGGGACGCGCCGTCCACCACTCCGATGTCCACGGGCATCCCTGCCGTGATGTCGGAGTACACGCACGTCGTGCCGTTCAACGACCTCGAGATGTTGCGCGCTTTGCTCGACGAGCGCGGCCACGAGATCGCGTGCCTGATCCTCGAGCCGGTGATGATGAACATCGGGATCTGTCAGCCGGAGGCGGGGTACCTGCAAGGACTGAAGGATCTGTTGCACCAGCACGGCGCGCTGTTGATCTTCGACGAGGTCAAGAGCGGCGGAACGGTTGCGTACGGCGGCGCCGCCGAGCGGTACGGCGTGCAGCCCGATCTTGCGTGTTGGGCCAAAGCGATCTGCGGCGGTACGCCGGGCGCTGCGTTCGGCGGTCGCGCCGACGTCATGGACGCCATCGGCACCGGTGCCGCCCAACAGGGGACGTTCAACGGCAACCCGCTGATCGCAGCCGCCGGTATCGCGACGCTGACCGAGGTCATGACCCGCGACGCGTACACCTACCTCGACGATCTCGGCACGCGGCTGGCGACGGGATGCACGAAGGCGATGGACGAGAACGGCATCCCCGGACACGCCGTCGACCTCGGTGCGAAGGGTTGCGTCTCGTACCGCCCGACTCCGCTGCGCAACTATCGGGACTTCCTCGAGACCCGGCCCGAGCTCTATCTCGCGAGCTACCCGTGGGCGATGAACCGCGGCATCTTCATGACCCCCGGCGACGAAGAGCAGTGGACGCTGTCGGTCCAGCACACCGACGCCGACATCGACGCCTACGTCGACCAGTTTGGCGCCTTCTGCACCGCGATGGCGAAGGGCTGAGCCACAGACGGAGGCCGGCAAAGTTCCCGACGTTTTGCTGGTTCACTATGGCAATCAGTCCGAGGAGTCCGGATCGCCGTGGACATCTGGCGCCGGTTCGGCCTCGTACAACGCGCAGAGCTGCGCGGCGCGCGCGGCCACCGAGAGCACGTCCGTGGAGTCCACCAGTTGGTCGACCGAACCGACGAGCGGCAAAGCCCGCAGCCACGGGTCGGTGACACGCGCGAGGCACGCATCCACGAACCGGTCGCTCATCAGTACCAAGAATCCGCGCCCGAAGAACGGACGGACCGTCGGGTCGACCCACTCGGTGATCCCCGCGTCGTTGTGGCCGCGCGCTACGAACTCATACGCCGCGACGAGCGCGCGCTCACGTGCCGGCCAATCCGTGGCCAGCAACACGCGGTCCAGGTAGCCGGCCAGTTCGGCTGCTCCCGGCAAGTGCGCGAACGCCGAGCCGAACCACACTTCATGTACGGCCAATACCGACGGTGGAACAGGAACCACAGGCGCATGAGTTCGTGTACCTGCCGGGCCGCGACCAGCCGCGAACCCAGCTCGTCTCCGACTTCGGCGGTCCGGCCGACGAACGCCTCTTCCTGCGCCACGCGCTGCCACTGACACGCAACCATCCAGCGCCACACGTCGTCGGGGTACCAGTCCAACTGCTCACGCACGCGATGCTCTGCGGCGACGCCATCCCACCCGTACGTGACCGGGCGGCTGCGGAACTCAGACGGCAGCGCCGCGTCGATCGCGGCCTGCGCGGACACAACGTCTGGCGGCTCGACGAACACGCGCAGTCTTGGTCCCCACCCGTGATCAGTGGAACGCTCCGTATCGAAGCCGAGAATCTCCGATCCCCATCCCAACAGGCCGGCGCTGTGACGAGTTCGCCCCAAGATCGGTGCGACGACCTCGGCGTAGAACGCCGCGTTCAGCTCGATCCCCGACTCAAACGTGCCCACCCGACCAGTCTGGCCAGGGCGAGCTCGTCGTAGCATCCCGTTTCGTGTTCCGAGACCCCATGGCGATCAGAACGTGAACAACGAGGAGTGGGCAAAGCGGGACGCCGACGTGGTGTGGCATGGGTTCACTCAGATGGACTCCTACACCGAGAGCTCACCGATCGTCGTGGACCGCACCGACGGTCGCTACGTCATCGACACCGAAGGCCGCCGCTACTTCGATGCCATCTCGTCGCTCTGGG
>JANLTQ010000119.1:0-5369 GCA_031363005.1 Acidimicrobiia bacterium
GACCTTCAACTTGAAGTCCGGGACGACGTTCGATAGGTCGGTTGCCGTCGCCTCTCCGAGTTCGTCGAGCGCCCGCATCGTGAGTTTCTCGACCCGGCGTAACCACTTCGCTCCGTCAGACGCGTGGCCTTGTTGCTCCACGAGTTGGACCAGCCTGCGCCGCTCAGCGGGTGCGAGCGCTTGGGTGCACGCGGCGTCCATCACCGCGGCGACCTCGCGGTCGACGACGAACATGGTGCGACGCATGCCCAACATGCGGACGAGCGACCGCTGCTCGTACAGCGCGCGTTCCAAGTCAGCGACTTGAAAGTCCCGCGCTCGAGCGCGTGCCGAGAGGAACACGCTCGCCGGGTCGCTGGAGTGCAACCCGATGAGCGCGGTGGTTGCATCCTCGACGGTCGCCGCGGCCGACGCGAGGTGGTGACGACGGCCCAAGCGGGCTCGTCGTTGTGCGTCTGTGACCCGGATCACGAATGGCGCCCGAGCGCGAGGCGCGCCGCGTGCAGGCCGCCCATGCCATGCACACCGCCGCCGGGTGGGGTCGACGACGAGCACAGGTACACGCCGTCGACGGGGGTAGCCCAGGGATGGAGCGAGATCACCGGCCGCGTGAAGAGTTGGCGAAGGTCGCCGGCGCCCCCGTTGATGTCGCCGCCCACGTAGTTGGCGTTGTGCGTCTCCATCGCTGCCGTGTTCATCACGTGCCGGTCGAGAATCACGTCGCGGAACCCGGGTGCGAAGCGCTCGATCTGGCGTTCGATCACCTCGGTGCGGTCCAAGGTGGACCCGTTCGGCACGTGGCAGTACGCCCACGCCACGTGCTGGCCATCGGGCGCCCGGCTCGGGTCCATCACCGTCGGCTGGACGAGCAGGGTGAACGGCTGATCGGGATGGTGACCGCGAGCGACTTCCGCTTCGGATTCCGTGATGTCTTCGAGCGTGCCTCCCACGTGCACGGTGCCGGCGCGCATCACGTCGGGGTTCGACCACGGGATCGGACTACTGAGGGCCCAATCGATCTTGAAGACGCCCGGCCCGTAGCGGAACTTCGCCAGCGCGCGTCGGGCGCGTCCGGTCACTCGATCGCCGGCCATGGCAAGGAACTGTCGTGGCGTGACGTCGAGGAGCGTGATCGGCGCCGGCGGGAGCGAGGACAGATCGGCCACCGTTTGGTTCAGCACGATCTCGCCGCCGAGACCTTCGAAGACCTCGCCGAGCGCGTTGGCGAGTTGTTGACTCCCGCCCTTCGCCACCGGCCAACCGTTCGCGTGAGCGAGCAGATTGAGGAAGAGTCCGTAGCCCGCGGTGCCGACGTTGCCGAGCGGTTGGATCGAGTGCGCGGCCGAACCGGCGATCAGCGCCCGAGGTTCGTCGCCCGTGAAGCGAGCCTGCGCGAGTCCGCGTGCGCTGCGGATCGCGTGCCGGCCGAACGCCGCGGCCTGGATCGGCGCAGGCGGAATCCGAAACGGTGAGAGGAATGTCGCGACCAGATTCGTCTGGTGGGCGACGAGTGGACGCATGAGTTGTTCGTACCGCCGTGCGTCATCCGGGGCGAATGCGGCAGTGGTCGCGCCGATGTCGCGACGCAACAACGCGGCTCGACCGCCGTCGAGCGGGTGTGCGATCGCAATCTCGGGCCGGCACCACTCGACGCCGTGGGATTCGAGGTCCAAGTCCCTGAACGCCGGGGACGCGACCCCGAGCGCCTGCACCGTGGAGCAGACATCGTGGACGAAACCGGGACGAGTGAGTTCGGCCGAGCGCATCCCGCCACCGATGATCGGGGCGGCTTCGAGGAGCAGCACCTCCCGTCCGGCCAGGGCCAGCGTGATTGCTCCCATCAGCCCGTTGGGGCCCGCGCCGACGACGACGGCGTCGTATTCGGTGTTCCTCACGACTTCTCCGATCCACAGCAGGACGGCACCATTGCATTCTCGGCTCTGCGTGGGGTCCGGAGCGACTCACACAGATCGGGAGCGTCTTCGCGTGATCGTCCCGCTGTGCGTCAGAATCACGGTCGTGGTTGATTTCTCCGAAGGTGGCGCACGGGGCGGAGTGATGGATTCCAGATTCGCAGCGTCGTTCACGGTCACGCCGAGCCAGGCGGCCGGCTTCGACGCAGTCGGTCACGTCCGCATCGACGGGCTTGCGAGCCGAGCCGAAGTGGAAACGTATCGCCCGTGGATCGAAGCTGCCGCGGAGCGGGTGCGGTGGGATCGCCGCCCGTTCGCCGAACGGGATACCTATGGGAAGGCCTTCGTCCAAGCCGCGAACCTGTGGCGCCACGACGATCGATTGGCCGGTTTCACGCTCGCACCGAGGTTCGCATCGGTCGCCGCTCGACTCCTCGGAGTGGCGGGCGTCCGGCTGTACCACGTTCCATCGTGGCTGGACACTGCACCGAGCGTCGTCGAATCCCACCGACATCGCGCGGCCGGTGATGACGGTGATCTACGTCGCCGACGGGGCACGGGTCACCACGCCGAACAGCCCCGCGCAGGATTTCGATCGCCAACTTTGGCTCGGCGGTGTGGAGCCCGGCGGCGGTGTCGACGGTCCGGACAACCCCGTTGCGTGGTCTTGCTGAATCGGCAGTGCGCAGAGTCCCGCTGGTGGGGAATACCAGAAACGGACAAATACTGCTCTATCCGGTCATCAGAATCGGGGATATTGGCCGAACTGGGCCCTACGACCCGAGGCATGTGGAATCGGACATAGCTACTATTGCCGTCTTCTTGGGCGATAGGGGTTGGCAGTGGTTGGAACAGCGCGTCGGTTCTTCGCGTCCGTCGTTGGCGCGACGGTCGTTTTTTCCGGTATGGCCGGTCTCGAATCCGCGGGTGCTGCACCTTCCGCAGGTATCCCTGCGCTCTCGCTGAACCGCTCGTACACGACGGCACCGTTCGCCGGAACGGCGACCACTGCCTCGGGACAGGAAGGCTCGGCCTACGTGCCGACCGGAAACGCGTTGTGGTTAGTCGACCCCACGCGGGCCTACGAGGTGGATGCAACGACCGACGCGCTCCGGCGTGCCATCCCGACCGCTGACTTCACCAACGCGCTTCCCGTCGGTGGTGTCGGCGCACCCGCCGGTCCCAGCCGGAGTGATTCCTTTGCCGCGGTTGCGTACGACCCGACGAGCGACGCGCTGTACGTCTTCTCCCGCAACTGCTGTACCGCGCTTGGGCTCGACCCGACTGTCTTCCGACTCCTGCGGGACGGCGGCGGCGCGTTCCAGGTCGAGTCGTACCAAGCGCTGCCCGCGGGCACCGATCCGAAGGGTGCGGGTTTCCGCGCCGGCTTCGGCCTGTACTTCGGCAAGGGCGCCAAGATCAAGACCTACGACTACGCGACCAACGCTCTCGGTGCCGACATCACCATCCCTGGCATCGACGCGGCGATCGGTGGGATGACGTTCTCGCCGGATGGGAATGACCTCTACGTCACGACCTTCGTCGCCGCGGTCAGTCCGACCCCGGCCAGCATCAAGCTCGTCCGCATCAACACCGCGAACTGGTCGGTCGTTCCGAACTGGAACCTCGACCTCACGTCCTTCGGCGTGCTCGACCCGCGCGCAGTGGAACTCGTCGGCGACCAGATCTACATCTCCGACGGCGGTTCCCGTCCCGCCGGTGATCCACTCCGTCGAGCCGTCTTCGTCTTCGACGTGCTCGACCTCAGTGTGCAACCGACCGCGGCGTTCAGTGCCACACCGCTCACCGGCCAGTACCCACTTCCGGTGCAGTTCACCGACGCGAGCCAAGGCGGTCCCACGGGTTGGGCGTGGAACTTCGGCGACGGAGCGAGCTCGAACCTGACGAACCCGGTGCACACCTACGCGGACGCCGGGAACTACACCGTGACGCTCACGGTCACGAACTCCAAGGGCACCGACACGTCGACCCAGACGAACCTCATCACCGTGCAGGACCAGTTGCCGATCGCCGGATTCACCGCAACGCCGACCACTGGCCAGTACCCCCTGGCCGTCGACTTCACGGACACGAGTGTGAAGCACCCCGTCTCCTGGGCCTGGGATTTCGGTGACGGTGCCACGTCGAATGCGCAGAACCCCTCGCACACCTACATCGCCCCCGGGAACTACGCCGTATCGCTCACGGCTACGAACGGAACCGGCACCAACACGCGGGTGCGTTCGGACTTCATCCATGCAGTCGCGGGGACCACCACACTCACCCCAGTCGCGGACTCGTACGTGCGGTCTGACCAGGCCAACGCGAATTTCGGCACCCAGTCTGCGCTGCTCGGCCAGCTCACCACCTCCTCGTACCAACCCTTCCTGCGGTTCAACGTTCCCGCCCTCCCGCAGCAGCCCACGAGCGCCAAGCTGCGATTGTTCGTGACGGACTCGAGCACGACCACCGGAATCCTGCACCAGACCACCGCGACCTGGGGCGAGACCGCCCTCACGTGGAACAACAAGCCGGCGACGTCCGGCCCCTCGATCGGGACCGCGGCGGTTCCGACGGCCGGGTCCTGGGTGGAGCTGGATGTGAGCTCGGTCGTGACGGCCGCCGGCGCGTACGGGTTCGGGTTGACGAACAACACCTCGGACCCGGTTGCGTACTCGAGCCGCGAAGGTGCGAACCCACCGCAACTCGTGCTCACCTTCGCGACGCCGACGCCGACCAACCTGCCGAATCCGCCCAACGTCGGTCTGCGGCTCAACCACCAGTTCACGACATCGCCGTTCCACGGCACGGCCACCTCGGCGCGGGACGAAGAGGGCTCTGCGTACGTCGGACCCGACAACGCGCTGTGGCTCATCGACGACAACGCCGGACGCATGTACGAGGTCGACGCAACGACGAACGACCTGCGTCGCGTCATCCCGACTGGCAACTTCCTCGCGGCACCGCAGGTCGGCACCGGCGCGTTGCCCGGCCTGAGCCGCGTCGATGACCTCGAGTCGCTCAACTACGACCCTGCGTCGGACACCATCTACGCGACGAGCGGCAACTGCTGTGGCGTCGGACCGTTCGACCCGACGATGTACCGGCTCCAGCGGGACGCGCAGGGCACATTCCAGGTCACGGACTGGCAGGCACTGCCCGAAGGCACGGACCCGACCGGCTCCGGATGGAAATCCGGACCCGGCGGCGGAACCTTCTTCGTCAAGGGTCAGACCATCACTCCGTACGACTTCGCCGCCAACACTGTCGGCACCCCCATCACGATCCA
Organism: Acidimicrobiia bacterium; assembly: GCA_031363005.1. GTDB lineage: Bacteria > Actinomycetota > Acidimicrobiia > IMCC26256 > JAENVU01 > JAENVU01. Next base: position 5,203 of record JANLTQ010000119.1, read on the forward strand.
GGGTGTTGATGTCGGCCTCGTGGGCGCGACCTTCACGCCCGATGGCCAGGACCTGCTCGTCACCAGTCACCTCAACAAGCTCTACCGAGTCGACCCCACCACGTGGACGGTCGTGCCGGGGTGGTCGTTCGACCTGACGCCGTACGGCATCGTCGACCCGCGCGCGG